>CAMWJD010000099.1 GCA_947174515.1 uncultured Porphyromonadaceae bacterium | reverse complement strand
CCGGCATGGCAAACCGCCATATCATAGTAGACCGCGGCATCCATGAATGTCACTCCCAGCACCACTCCTTCACCGAATGTGATGAATAATTGAGAATTGAGAATTGAGAATGGGGAATTGAGAATTGAGAATTGGGAATTATTTAATGGGGATCTTAATATTAGACTACCATAATCTTTGATATTTAATATTTTATCTTTAATCTTTGATATTTAATATTTAATCTTTATCTTTGATATTTAATCCTTACCATCATGATACTTAATTATATCTGGATAGGATTCCTGATAGTCGCATTCCTTATGGCGATAGGCGTATCGCTGACTACCGGAGTTACGACCATCTGGAGTGATATCATGAATGCCTCGTTTTCCCAGGCTGCATTCGCCTTTGAGATTTCCTTAGGACTGACAGGAGTCCTGTCACTATGGATGGGAATAATGAAGATAGGAGAAAAAGGGGGAGTTACCACAGGAATGGCAAAACTCGTCAGTCCATTTTTCTCACGTCTATTCCCCGGTATTCCTAAGGATCATCCCGCCATGGGCGCCATATTCATGAATCTTTCCGCCAATATGCTCGGGCTTGACAATGCAGCGACCCCGATGGGTCTCCGGGCCATGCAGGAGATGCAGACCCTCAATAAGCAAAAAGACACGGCTACCGATGCCATGATAATGTTTCTCGTGCTTAACAGCAGCGGACTGTGTCTGATTCCGGTCAGCATCATGATGTATCGTGCGCAAGGAGGAGCCGCCAATCCTACAGACATATTCATCCCAATTCTTCTTGCCACTGCAATTGCAACTCTTGTAGGGCTCGTAGCGCTTTGCCTGAAGCAGCGTATTCGGATGGACGCCGTCTTATGGTCATGGCTCGGCGGTATAGCTGCCCTCGTAGGGGGTGTGGCATGGTGGTTTTCCACACTTCCGGCCCCCAAGGTTGAGCACTACTCGACATTCGCGGCAAACTTCCTTCTATTCAGCGTGATAATAGTCTTCATATTAGCGGGAGTAAGAAAGAAAGTCAATGTCTACGACTGCTTTATTGAAGGAGCTAAAGAAGGATTCAAGACAGCTGTCAGCATTATTCCGTATCTCGTTGCAATTTTGGTAGCGATCGGAATGTTCAGGGCTTCCGGCGCCCTTGATGCTGTGACAGGGGCTGTTTCATCCGGCCTCGCGGCATGTGGGGCCGACACAGAATGGGTAGGAGCATTGCCTACCATGCTCATGAAGCCGCTTAGCGGAAGCGGAAGCTGCGCCATGATGCTTGATGTAATGAAAGCTGAAGGCCCCGATGCCTTTGTAAGCCGCCTCGCAGCAGTAGTAAGGGGAAGCACCGACACCACATTCTACATTTTAGCTGTCTACTTCGGCTCTGTCGGCGTAATGAAGACCAGATATGCAGCAGGCTACGCCCTTCTCGCCGACATTACAGGCGCCATAGCCGCTACCCTCATCGCCTACCTCTTCTGGGGCTAACCACCCCATCCCTTTTGAGACACGTATCTGAATCGGGAAGCCGTATACACCGTAAACCGTGGTAAAGATTTTCAAACAAAATTTGTGTGTGTGCGGAAAAATTTGTAATTTTGCACCCGATATGAGACCGATTATGCAATACATAAGAAATAAACATATGGCATACATGCCGTAAGGGATACGCACCCCCGAATGGGGATGCGTATTTTTTTTATCGCAGCATATCTGTTTCCTTACTTATAAACTTCATAACTCAATATAACATGCTCTATCACGAATTGCCTGCTGAAGATCTGCCAAAGCATTACATTATCAGCAACTGTCGTTGGGTTGACAAAGACGGTGCCTCAGAAGGCACTTCAATCGAAGTGATCGACGGCAAGATAGCAAGAATAGAACGAGGTAGCCATATATTGCCGGAGAACATCGAGACACCGGAATATAACATGGGTGGCAAACTCGTTACATACGGTTTGTGTGACGTCCACGTACATCTCCGCCAACCGGGATTTGAAGCGAAGGAAACCATCTCCACCGGAACGATCGCCGCCATGATGGGAGGATACACCGCAGTGTGCGCGATGCCGAATCTTAACCCCACTCCCGATTCCGTAGAACATATCGGAGAAGAAATCGGGCATATAAAAGAAGACGCTGCGATTGATGTCTATCCATACGCTGCTATCACTGTCGACAGGAAAGGTCGCCAACTCGTAGATATGGCGACTCTTCGCCAATATGCTATTGCCTTTTCAGACGACGGCAGCGGGGTGCAAAACGAAGAGATGATGAAAGACGCCATGAAAGAAGCAGCGCGTCTCGACGTGATTATTGCAGCCCACTGTGAAGTAAACGACCTTCTCAAAGGCGGCTACATCCACGATGGCGAATATTGCCTGACAAACGGACATAAGGGAATATGCTCGGAAAGTGAATGGGGGCAAATTGCCCGCGATCTTAAACTGGCGGAAGAAACCGGATGCCGCTATCATGTCTGTCATATCTCGACAAAAGAAAGCGTAGAGCTCATCCGTGAAGCCAAGAAGCGCGGAGTGAAGGTAACTTGCGAGACGGGGCCTCACTATCTCGTGTTCTGCGATAAAGACCTTAAGGATGAAGGAAGATTCAAAATGAATCCGCCGATCAGGAGCAAGGAAGACAGAGACGCGCTGATAGAGGGCATCATAGACGGCACCATCGACTGCATAGCCACCGATCATGCGCCACACACAGCCGAAGAAAAGAGCCGCGGACTTAAAGGAAGCGCGATGGGGGTCGTAGGGCTGGAGACGGCATTCGGTGTCTGCTACACACATCTTGTGAACAGCGGTGTCATCACGATTGAAAAACTTGTGCAGCTGATGTGCCTGAACCCTCGCCGTATCTTTGGACTCGAAGCAGACGGAGAAGCCAACTTCGCCGTCTTCGATCTTGACAGGAAATGGACAGTCGAATCAAAGAAATTCGCTTCAATGGGGAAAGCCACCCCCTTCGAATGGATGGAACTTCATGGCAAACCATTCCGGCTAATCTACGATGGCAAACTTATAGACCTCATCTTCCAAGGCCGCTTTCAGCAAAATAATCATTAACGCATAAAGCCCTTAGAAGCCTCATAACCCTAAAAAAACAGTTTCTACAGACATATTAATATGAAAGACGCAGACGTAAAACTCGTATTGGAAAACGGATTGGAATTTCCCGGACAAAGCTGCGGCGCACGGCGCAGCATAGTCGGGGAGGTTGTCTTCAACACTTCGATGGTAGGGTATCAGGAAATTTTATCAGACCCTTCATATACCAACCAGATAGTGGTGATGACCTATCCGCTCATCGGCAACTATGGAATCACCGATGATGACTTTGAGACCAAGGCTCCGACTATCGGAGGAATGATAATGCGCGAATGTTGCGAATCCCCTTCCAATTTCCGATACACCAAAACAATGACCGAGACTCTCGAAGAAGCCAATATTCCTGCCATCAGTGGCATTGACACCCGCAAACTAACCAGAATCATAAGAGATGAAGGATGTATGCGCGCGGCAATAGTAGCTGTCGACACCCCCAATGAAGAAGCCTTGAAACTTATTTCAGACACACCAATAGACAAAAAGGTTGTAGCGAAAGTGAGTTGCAAGAAACGATGGTTTTCCAGAACCCCAAACCAGAAATTCAACGTTGTCGCAATCGACTGCGGAATAAAATTCAACATCATCAGATCTCTCAATCAACGAGATTGCAACGTCATCATAGTTCCCTACAACATGGATGCGGAGCAGATAATGGCGTTCAAGCCGGACGGCATATTCATATCCAATGGTCCGGGCGATCCTGAAGATGTGCCTGAAGTAAAGAATCTTGTAAAGAAACTGCGCGGAAAACTCCCGATATTCGGAATCTGTCTTGGTCATCAGCTCATATCGCTTGCGTTCGGAGCCAAGACTTATAAACTGAAATTTGGACACCGAGGTGCCAACCATCCGGTAAAGAACATGCTGACCGGGAAAATCGAGATAACTTCGCAAAACCATAACTATGCAGTGAGACCGGAAAGCGTAAGGGACACTGATCTTGAAATAACACATCTCAACCTTCTTGACGGAACAGTAGAGGGGGTAAGGAATAAGGAAGAACATATCTTCTCAGTACAATATCATCCTGAGAGCGCACCCGGACCGCAAGACAGCGGCTACCTATTTGATATTTTCATACACGAGATGGAAGAACACAAGAAAGAAACGGAGGTGAGAAATGCCTAAGAGAAAAGATATAAAAAAAGTAATGGTGATTGGTTCAGGTCCGATCATCATCGGACAAGCGGCTGAATTCGACTACGCCGGCACGCAGGCTTGCCTCGCCCTCAAGGAAGAAGGCTATGAGGTGATACTTGTCAATTCCAATCCCGCCACCATTATGACCGATACCGGGATAGCCGATAAAGTCTATATGGAACCACTGAAACTGGAATATGTGGCGAAGATAATCCGTTTCGAACGACCGGACGCCATCGTTCCCGGACTTGGAGGACAAACAGGTCTTAACCTTGCGGTGCAGCTTGCAAAAAAGGGAATTCTGGAAGAATGTGGAGTCGAGATACTGGGCACCTCATTCAAGAGTATCGAGCAGGCTGAAGACCGGGAGCTCTTCAAGGAGCTTTGCCTCAGTCTCGGAGAACCGGTGCTTCCTTCTGAAATCGTGAACAGCATCGAAGAGGGCGTGAAGGTAGCTGAAAAGATCGGGTATCCGGTTGTGTTGCGTCCGGCCTTCACTCTCGGAGGCACAGGCGGCGGCTTCGCTGACAATGAGGATGAACTCAGGGAATTAATGCGCAATGCCCTCGTGCTCTCTCCGGTGCATCAGGTGCTTGTAGAGAAATCAATCAAAGGCTACAAAGAAATAGAATACGAAGTGATGCGTGACAGCAACGACACAGCCATCACCATCTGCAATATGGAAAACGTAGACCCTGTCGGAGTCCACACAGGCGACTCGGTGGTGGTGGCTCCAAGCCAGACCCTCACCAACAAAGAATATCAGCTTCTCCGCGACTCGGCGCTACGACTTATCCGTGCCCTTGAAATAGAAGGAGGATGCAACGTGCAGTTCGCGCTTGATCCGCTTTCGTTCAACTACTACATAATTGAGGTCAATCCCAGGGTATCGCGCAGTTCAGCACTCGCATCAAAAGCCACCGGCTATCCAATAGCAAGGGTCAGCGCAAAGATAGCTGTGGGCATGACACTCGATGAGATACAGATAGCCAACACTCCTGCAAGCTTCGAGCCTGCTCTCGACTATGTGGTGACTAAAATCGCACGTTTCCCCTTCGACAAATTCAGCGAAGCCTCCAACCTGCTCGGCACTCAGATGAAGGCCACCGGTGAAATAATGAGTGTAGGCAGGACTTTTGAAGAGTCTCTTCTCAAAGGTATCCGATCACTTGAAACCGGAGTTGACCATCTTTATTCAAAGAAATTTGAGGAGATGCCGACAGATGAAATCCTCAATTATATCAAGGACGGACGTGACGACCGTCTGCTTGCGATCGCTCAGTTGCTACGCCGCAAAGTGGCACTTTGGCATATATATGAAAAAACCGGTATCGACCTTTTCTTCCTGGAAAAACTTAACAATATAATCAAGCTTGAATGGGAAATAAAGGATGCAGAGGTTCTTGATGCCACACTGCTCAGGGAAGCTAAACGTATGGGATTCAGCGACCGCTATATTGCACGCTTGCGCAATCGCACGGAGGCAGACATCTGCGAGATGAGAAAATCACACGGCATTGTCCCGGTCTACAAGATGATAGATACCTGTTCGGGAGAGTTTGACTCCTATGTGCCATATTTCTACTCCACGTATGAAGATGAAAACGAATCGATAGTGAGCGACCGGAAGAAGATTCTTGTATTAGGAAGCGGACCAATCCGAATCGGACAAGGTGTGGAATTTGATTATTCCACCGTACACGCCATACAGACTATCAGAGAGCAAGGATACGAAGCCATCATCATCAACAATAACCCGGAAACGGTATCCACTGATTACAGCATCTCAGACAAACTCTATTTTGAGCCTCTGACGGTAGAGGATGTGATGAATGTGGTAAATCTTGAAAAACCGGAAGGAGTGATCGTGACACTCGGAGGACAGACAGCCATAAATTTGGCTGCTCCTCTCGCACAACAAGGAGTCCGTATCATAGGAACCGGACTTGAGGCTATTGATAAGGCAGAAGACAGGAAGCATTTTGAACGCATAATGCGCGATACAGGAATTCCTCAGCCGGACGCGGAAGCCGTCACCGACATTGAAAGCGGTGTAAAAGCAGCCGCAAGGATCGGATATCCGGTATTGGTGCGTCCGAGCTTCGTATTGGGAGGAAGGGCGATGCAGATAGTAGGAAATGAACAGGCGTTGCGCCATTACCTCCGGAATGCGGTGGATATCTCGGATCATAGTCCGGTGCTCGTAGACAAATACATCATGGGAAAGGAACTTGAAGTGGATGCCATCTGCGACGGAACCGATGTCTTGATTCCCGGAATCATGGAACATGTGGAAAAAACCGGAATCCATTCCGGTGACTCAATATCGGTGTATCCTACATTCAGTGTAAGTGACAAAGTCAGAAACACAATAGTAGACTATACAGTCAGATTAGGGAAGGCTATAGGAATCATCGGACTTTATAACATTCAATTTATAGTTGACAAAGACGAAAACGTATATGTCATAGAAGTAAATCCTCGAAGTTCGCGCACCGTTCCGTTCCTATCAAAGTCAACAGGAGTGCCTATGGCAAAGATTGCTTCGAAGGTAATGCTCGGCGAGAGTCTGAAGAGTCAGGGTTATGACATGGTGCTGTATCCCGACAGAAAAAGATGGTTTGTGAAGACTCCGGCATTCTCTTTCTCCAAGATAAAGGGGGTTGACTCTTATCTTTCACCTGAGATGAAATCGACCGGAGAGGCTATCGGATATGACGACATGCTTACTCGAGCCCTCTACAAGTCGCTGCAAGCTTCAGGCATGCAGGTGCTCAACTATGGCACTCTGCTCGTGACTGTTTCCGACTCCGACAAAGAAAAAGCCCTCCCCCTCATCCGAAGGTTTTATGATCTCGGATTTAATGTGGAAGCCACCCGCGGAACATCAAAATTCCTTAAGGATCATGGCATACGGTGCCGGACCATGGGCAAATTCAGTGAGGGAAGCAATGACATCGAGCGTTCGCTCCGCCAGGGACACGTCAGCTACGTCATAAACACCATCGACGTCAACCAGCACAACACTCGCCTTGACGGGTATGATATCCGACGCATAGCGATAGAAAACAACGTGACAATATTCACGGCCCTTGAAACTGTGAGGGTGCTTCTTGATGTGCTTGAGGAAATCACGATGGGTGTATCCACGATTGATGCAGAATATGGCCGCAAAGGTAACGGGATGATATCACGATAATTCAGAATTGAGAACTATTCTAATTGAGAATTACAATTCATTGAAATATTATAAATTCAAAATTCTAAGTTCAAAATTTTAAATTATATTTGGATTTTCGGCCTACTTTCGCTAATTTTGGGAAAGATTTGTAAAAATTATGAAATTCGAAATAACAAGCATAACACGGCTAACGGAAACAGTATTCGAAATGACACTCCGCGGCGACTGCTCGACATTCAAAATGCCCGGGCAGTTCGTGGAGATTTCCATACCGGGACTCTACCTTCGCCGGCCCATTTCAGTTTGTGATATTGAAGGGAATAGACTGACTTTGGTATTCAAAACAGTAGGGAAAGGCACTCAAGCGATGTCGGAAATGACTCCGGGGACAGAGCTTGATCTTCTTACAGGATTAGGCAAAGGGTTTGACACCTCCCGATGCAAATGCACAGCGCTTCTGGCAGGTGGCGGAGTAGGCGTTCCTCCTCTCTATCTTCTTGCACGCAAACTCATTGCAGAAGGTAAGAAAGTGAAAGTAGCGTTAGGATTCAATACATCTGAAGAAATCTTCTATGCGGATAAATTCCGTAAACTTGGAGCTGACGTAGAAGTGGCTACCGCAGACGGCTCAGCCGGAGTGAAAGGATTCGTGACAGATGCAATCCGCATGCCTGATATGCAAGGTTGGGATTTCTGGTATGCCTGTGGTCCTCTTCCTATGCTTATGGCGCTTGGCAGAGAGCTTGATTGCGAGATTGGGGAAGTAAGCATGGAGGAACGCATGGGATGCGGCTTCGGTGCCTGCATGGGCTGCACCATAGAGACTCCCCGGGGACCAAAGCGAGTCTGCAAGGATGGCCCCGTATTTGATGCAGTCCTTATGAAAGACTTCAAAGGGAACGGCACTCCTGCGCCGACCTTGCCGCGCGACAGGAAATCGGAAGGAGACCCTTCAGTCGCCACTGAACTGTGTGGAATCAACCTCAAGAATCCCGTTGTGCCGGCAAGCGGGACATTCGGATTCGGTCAGGAATTCTCTGAAATCTACGACCTCAATATTCTCGGTGGCATTTCCATCAAGGGGACAACACTTAATCCACGATTTGGCAACATCACTCCAAGAATAGCAGAGACTCCTGACGGAATGATCAATAGCGTAGGGCTTCAAAATCCGGGTGCTGAAACTGTCTATCACCAGGAGGTGCCCGAATTGCGTAAATTATACTCAGGATGCGTCATTGCCAATGTCAGCGGCTTTTCAATTGATGAGTATGTAGAGGCTTGCCGCATGGCAGATGCTTGCGAAGGAGTTGACATAATTGAGGTAAACGTCAGCTGCCCTAATGTGCACAACGGAGGGATGGCCTTCGGCACATCTGCGGAGCAGGCTGCCGAAGTGACACGCGCAGTAAAGGCTGCAGTAAAGAAACCGGTTTTCATAAAGCTTTCTCCTAATGTGACCAACATTGTAGAGATAGCTAAAGCGTGTGAAGAAGCAGGAGCCGATGGACTCACACTCATCAATACGTTGTTGGGTATGCGCATCAATATCAATACCGGAAATGCAGTGATTGCAAACCGGATGGGAGGATTCTCCGGCCCGGCTGTTTTCCCGGTTGCTGTAAGGATGGTATATCAGGTGTCGCAGGCTGTCGGAATTCCGGTGATGGGATGCGGCGGAGTTTCCAGCGCTGAAGATGTAGTGGAAATGATGATGGCAGGAGCAACCGCCGTGCAAGTCGGAAGCGCTAACCTTGTAGATCCAATGGCTTGCAAAAAAATAGCGGAGGATCTTCCAAATGTATTGAAGCGACTAAAAATTAATAATATAAAAGATATAATAGGAATATCATGGCGAAAGATGTGATCATTGCGTGCGATTTCCCTTCAAT
>CAMWJD010000098.1 GCA_947174515.1 uncultured Porphyromonadaceae bacterium | reverse complement strand
CTGGATGCCTTCAGGTTTCGTGTTGTGGGAATATAGTATTCGTATCGAAGAATGAAATTTGTAAATTCCGCACCGATATTGATACTGACCGCTTCATTCCACCTATAGGCAAAACCACCGAAAAAAAACTTGTTATACCATCCTTTAAGCGACGCCACCGCTGACAAATCTTTCAAATCGGATGCCACTATAAGATCCGGCTGTAATTCTATTAACGTGTTTTTTATCGGAATATTGCTTCCTGCTGTCAAATACAACACACGATTAACATAAGTTTCATATTCATGATTGTCTGACGTTGCGGTTGAGGATGTGGTGCCTTTTGTATTTAGTTTCACCTTTGGAGCGCTTGGATGAAGCATTGACACGCCTACATGAAACTTAGGATGGGAATAATACAATCCGACTCCGAAATCGATACTGCCGCCACCAACATCCTGGTTAGGAATAGCCGGGTCGTTGGACTCATGGTAGTCATCTTCGTCAGGAATATACACATCCGAGCCGCGGAAACTTGAACCGAAGTATCCTACCTGAACCCCAATTGTGAGATCACCGCCAAACAACTTCTTCAACCGGGCGCTTATCTGCCCGTTGACATATGTGTTGGAAAACAAGCCGATCCCTTCTTGTGTGACATTGACCCCGCCGCCCCATCGGCGATTGAGCAATTTGAAAGGTATATCTGCAGCTCCGGAGAAACTTTTGGGAGCATTATGGATACCCAGCCATTGCATTCTGGCCCCTCCTCTGATACGTAAATAGTCGGTAGAGCCGACTGTCGCCGGATTATAGAGAGTAGGAAGAGCCCAATTCAGAGTATAAAGAGGATCTGACTGGGCAAATGACGCAAAAGATGGCATAATGCACAGCGCAAAGAAGAGAGCCGCGTATTTAGCGCAAGTCCTGAATGAGTCGAAATATTTTATTAAGCTGATTTTCATTCTAAGTGTAGGTTTAGAAATGTAATCCGTTATCGCCATGATAAGCATCGGGAGAGTCAACGTTTCGCATCATGTCATTCAAAATAGAAAGATAGGACCACCATATTGCTTTTCATTTTTGATAAAGATCGGGTGAAGTCTATGGCGCTTGGATTTTCATCAAGATCCGGGCGATTATGCTTAAGTATGTCGGTGAGTCCGAAACAAAATTTTATTTCCGGACATAGCTTGAAAAACGGGAGGTAGAAGTCACATCCCAATCCCACGGTAAGCATCATATCAAATCCGTTGGTGACTATAGGATCCGATCTTTTTTTAGAAATGTCGAGCACTCCCATTGCCCCAAGAGTGAAGTATGGTCTTGTGTTGTGGAGGCGGTCGCCGGATACCTTTAAATCCAATGGGATAACGACCAGGGCACTTTTTATATCCTGTGTTTGCTTGTCGCCGGAATTTACATCAAGCATTTCTACTGTCTTGGAGCCAAAATACATGCCGGGCGAAAGTCTCAGATTAAAATAGCGGTGAAGTCGGAAATCGCCGAGCACGGTTGCATTGAAGCCCGGAGAAAACGCAGGGACTTCCAATTGCCATTGACGGCCATCTTCGGAGATATAACCGGAATGGGTAAATGCCAAATCTTGAACATGTGTGCCTACAGAAAAGCCCCAATGCCAGCGTTTGAGGTCGGCATATTGACGATTGGGCACCTTTTCACCCCATTTGGCATGTGCCGTCAGACCGCTTCCGACAAAAATCAGAAGCAATAAAGATTTGAGCAATTTATAAGAAAAATAACCGTATTTCATAAATAAAAAAGCTGTCTACACATACGGTAGCTTTATAAGAAACGAAAAAATAAAAAATTTCTTATGTAATATTATGATGTTTGCAAAGAATTGCTTAATTTTGCGATATGAAACGAGTAATAACCTTAGGAGAAATTATGCTCCGTCTTTCGCCGGAAGGATTTCGGCGATTTGTACAATGCGATAAGTTCGAAGTCATCTGGGGTGGCGGAGAAGCTAATGTCGCAGTTAGTTGCGCCAACTATGGAATGGACGCAAAGTTTGTAACCAAACTGCCTACTCACGAAATTGGACAGGCGGCTGTAAACGCACTTCGTCGTTATGGCGTGGATACTCAATATATAGCTCGCGGTGGCGACCGTGTAGGTATATATTACTGCGAGACCGGCGCCTCCATGCGCCCCTCAAAAGTGATCTATGACAGAGCTCATTCCGCTATTTCGGAAGCTGATCCGTCAGATTTCGACTTTGATGAAATCATGAAGGGAGCAGACTGGTTCCATTGGAGCGGCATCACTCCGGCTATCAGCGATAAAGCCGCAGAGCTGACCCGCCTTGCATGTGAGGCAGCAAAGCGTAATGGCGTCACAGTGTCTGTAGACCTTAATTTCCGCAAAAAACTTTGGACAAGCGAGAAAGCTCAATCTATCATGCGTCCGCTCATGAAGTATGTGGATGTCTGCATAGGCAATGAAGAGGATGCAGAGTTATGTCTTGGCTTCAAACCTGATGCAGATGTGGAAGCCGGAGAAACTTCAGCTGAAGGCTACAAAGGAATTTTCAAGGCAATGACCAAGGAATTTGGCTTCAAGTATGTGGTGTCTACACTCCGCGAATCTTTCTCTGCAAGCCACAACGGTTGGAAAGCTATGATCTACAACGGCGAAGAGTTCTACGAGTCAAAACGCTATGATATCAATCCTATCATCGACCGCGTAGGTGGTGGCGACTCATTCTCGGGAGGTCTCATATATGGTCTGCTCCACAAGGATACCCAGGGCGAGGCTCTTGAATTTGCAGTTGCAGCGTCAGCTCTCAAGCAGACAATTCCAGGCGACTTCAATCTTGAGACAATAGCCGAGGTCGAGGCACTTGCCGGAGGAAGTGCAAACGGTCGTGTTCAACGCTAATCTTTCAACCGGCAATCTAATAACTATAAAAACCCAATAGAAATGGCAAGATTTGACAAGCAGCAAGTGCTCGCCAAGATGGCGGAGGCTCCTATGGTACCGGTGTTCTATCACAAGGACGCTGAGGTGGCAAAGGCAGTCGTTAAGGCTTGCTACGATGGCGGAGTCCGCGCATTTGAATTCACAAACCGCGGAGATTTCGCGCATGAGATATTTGCAGAAGTAATCAAGTTTGCAGCCAAGGAGTGCCCGGAAATGGCTCTCGGTGTAGGATCTATCGTAGAGCCTGCAGCTGCTTCTTTATATATCCAGCAAGGTGCTTGCTTTGTTGTCGGCCCGCTCTTCAATCCTGAAGTGGCAAAGGTCTGCAACCGCCGTCTCGTACCTTACACTCCGGGTTGCGGCACAGTTTCAGAGATCGGCTTCGCGCAGGAATTAGGCTGTGACCTTTGCAAAGTATTCCCGGGTGACGTGCTCGGTCCGAAATTTGTGAAAGGCCTTCTCGCTCCGATGCCTTGGTCAAAACTCATGGTGACAGGAGGCGTAGAGCCAACAGAGGAAAACCTCAAGGGTTGGTTTGCCGCAGGTGTATATTGCGTAGGCATGGGATCAAAGCTTTTCCCGAAAGACAAGGTGGCTGCAGCAGACTGGCAGTATGTCACTGACAAGTGCCGTGAGGCTCTTGCCACCATCGCGAAGCTGAAAGCATAAATATCAAAATCCAAATTAAATTTCCATATAAGAAAAGGCGGAGTCCGATCGGATTCCGCCTTTTATTTGATATTTATATTGATATTGATATTGATATCAATTTGCAGAGCCTAAATGCGATCTCAACATCAGCCACAGCACAAATGCAAGTACAATACAGGCTACACGATATATATTCCGCCACATCTGAGCCTTCTTCTTATATTCATCTGAATACTTGTCACTCCTCTTTATCATATTAAGAATCGCCCTGCTCATCGGCAGAGATGCCCCTAACATCACAATGAAGACAATGAAAACAGTTGTCATAATAATTGTCACTTAAGGTTTAATTTATTCATCAGGTGGAGCACCGATCCTTCGAGCTGAGCATCGCGTCCGGACTGCACATCTGCCGGATCATTGTAAATGATCACGTCAGGGTTAAGCTGAGAATTCTCGAGAGGCTTGCCATCTACCGAGAGATTGGTCACCTGAGGAATACCGAAGACAATGCCGGGATCGATCTGAGTCTCCCACCACACTGCTGTCATGGTACCAGGGATCGGAGCTCCCACCACATCTCCGATTCCAAGTGTCTGGAATACATATGGAGTACCGGATGCATCGCTGTAGTTACATTCATTGACAAGCATTACGGAAGGTTTGGTCCATTGTGCCCACGGTTCACTGCCTATATACCGGCCTCTTGGCGAGTATCGCGCGTATTCCTTTCCGTTGAGAAGGATAGCAAGATCATTGTGAAGCCATCCACCTCCATTATAACGGGTATCTACTACCACGGCGTCACAATTACGGTACTTACCGAGAAGCCGATCATAGGCATTCTGATAACTTGCGGTATTCATGCCCTGAACATGAATATAACCGATTTTCCCTTCTGACAAACTGTCTACCACACTTTCATTATGTTCGACCCAACGCTGATAACTAAGATCTGAAAGTGTACCCATTGAAACAGGTCTTACCGTCACATCGCGAGTCTTGCCATCAGATCCTTTCACAGACAGACGAACTTTCTTACCGCTCTTTCCATCAAGCATAGGATTAATGTCCTGACGCGGAGCGATCTGCTCGCCGTCAATAGCAACAATCACATCGCCGGCTTTTAAACCGGCAGCATTGGTAGACAATGGCCCTCGCGCAAGAATCTCGGCTATCTTCAGACCATCACCGTCATATGCTTCATCAAAGTAGGCTCCTAAAGAGGCCGTGGATAGAGAGGGTCCGCCGCCGTAGGCGCGACCTCCAGTGTGCGAGGCATTGAGTTCCCCAAGAATTTCACTCAGCATCTCGGCAAAGTCACGGTTGTTGGAGATATGAGGGAGGAACTTGCGGTAATGATCGCCATAATATGCCCAGTCGACACCATGGAGGTTCTCGTCGTAGAACTTGTCGTTGACCTGACGGAGCATGTGGTCATAGATATACTCACGCTCCTTAGAGGGACTGCGATCGTAGAGCGCCTCGTATTCCACATCCTCTATCTTGTCGTTGGAAAGTGACATTTTCTTTATCCCACCGTTGCCCCAAAGGAAAAGATTCTCACCCTTTGCATCCGGCTCTACTGCATATATACCTGAAGATATGACACTTACATCTCCTTTCTTTAAATCCCTACAATAAAGGTTGCGCTTCCCTTCAGTACTTGACGCAGTATAATAGAGTTTATCACCTTTAGGAGTCAAAAAGTAATCCCCTATCATTGCCGAATTAGCCGTAAGACGTTTCATTCTGTAGCGACGGTTGGCAAGATCCGGCACAAATTTCGGCTCATCTTTCTTACTTTCTTTTTCCTTCTTGCCTTTTTTGTCTTTATTTTTTTTGCTGCTTTTCTTGTCATCTTTTGATTCAGGCTCATCATCAGACTTGGCGGTCTTTTCTTTAAGCTCCGCTTCTTCTTCAGTCATATTAAAGTCATCCCAGGCATCACCGTCAAGAGCCATAAGAATGATATCACTCTGGTTTCCCCAGCTTCCTGTGTTCTTCATACCATACTTAGCCGACTCATAGGTTATTCCTTTTCCGCCAAGCGCCCATTTAGGATTTCCGTCGCTGAAGCCACTCTCCGTAAGGTCGATCACTTCAGTTCCGTCTGCTTTGACGAGGGCAATGTCAGTATTGTTCCATCCTCCCACTCCAATATAGTTCATAAGCAACCACTGGCTGTCAGGACTCCAGGCAAACTGTTGGTCACCGTCTGAATATGAATAGTTGTACTTTCCGTCAAGGGCTGTAGTTACCTTCTTGGTTTCAAGATCTATCACCCGAAGCTCGGAACGATTCTCCAGAAAAGCTACTTTCTTACCATCAGGGCTGATCACGGGCTGCATTGCGCTCGTCTCGCATTTATAGAGTGGTTCTTCAACTATTTCAGTGGCATATGCGAACTGTTCTTCCTTCGGATTCTTTATCTTGGCTGTGAAAAGCTGCCAGTAGCCGTCTCTGTCACTATCATAGACCATGGTCTTTCCATCCGGAGAAATGCTCACTGTCCGCTCCTGATCGGGAGTGTCAGTAATACGCTTTGTTGTCTTGTATTTTGCATCGGTCACATATACATCTCCGCGTATCACGACAGCAAGTTCGTTGCCTTTGGGCGCCACATAGAAAGACGATGCACCGCCGTTGACGTATCGCTTCACGAGATCAGCGTCATAATCGTCAGCAATAACATTAACCCGCACTTTCTGCGGTTGCCCACCTTCAGTGAGAGTATATATCTCGCCGTCCCAGCTGAATGCAAGGACACCGCTATCCGACACGGATAGGTTGCGGACAGGATGTCGCTCGAAAGAAGTAAGCTTACGCTTTGCTCCATTTAAATCGGCGGCATAGATGTTGAGTGTGCCATCCTCTTCAGAGAGGAAATAAAAGGAATCCTCCTCAGGCGCCCATACAGCATTCCGGTCATGCCCGTCAAATGAAGTCAACTGACGGAATTTTCCATTGTCATAAAGCCAAATGTCATTTGTGCCGGAACTACGTTCATGTTTTCGAAAAGGATCCTCGTAACCTTTTTTATCAGTAAACAAGATCCTCCCATCTCTGCCGACAGATGAGAAAAGCATTGGCATGGACAGAAACATAGAAGGGCGCGTACCCGGTTTGTTTACATTAAGCGAATAAGTCTGCGGCAGGATTGGAGCCTGAGCTGTGCCAAGCCCCGGCATTTCATTTGCGGAAAAAAGGAGCGTGGAATCATTCAGAAAAGCAAGCGGTTGCTCCGCGATGCTTGATGTGGTGAGCCTTTTCACTCCTCCCCCATTGGCACCCATGATAAAGATATCATCACTTCCTTCACGATCGCTTCTGAATGTTATCCTCCTGCCATCCGGAGTCCATATCGGTTTTGAGTCAAAAGCCTTATCAGACGTAAGCTGGCTCGCATCTCCACCGGATGCGGGCACCGTGAAAATATCCCCTTTATAAGTAAAGGCTATCGTATTGCCATCAGGAGATATGGCGACATCTCTGATCCATAAGGGCGCATCTGCCAAGAGGGTTGAGAATGTCAGCACTGCGGAAGTAAAAAGTATGCTCTTTTTCATTTTTAATATTTATAATCCAATCCATTAGCTATCAAAAACAACTGACAATCGGCAATTAAGCAACCGTTATGGCTTTGATGAAGTGGTTTTTACTCCGATGTTCAAACGGTGGTGAATCTTACAATTATCATTAATTTTTGAGAGCTACTTATCAAAATATTACACTACAAAATTAAGAAAAATGACTGATAAAATAAAATAATCGGAGATTTATTTGGAGGATTGAAAAAATCTTATTAACTTTGCACCGCAATTGAGAGAGAATCTCATAATGGTGAGGTGGGTGAGTGGCTGAAACCACCAGTTTGCTAAACTGACGTAGGAGCAATCCTACCACGAGTTCGAATCTCGTCCTCACCGCAAGGTCCGACAGTATCAACTGCCGGACTTTTTTAATAATATAAGTATCTTTTACCATCATCATGAAACCATCTATCGCAACACTTTTCACATTTGCGCTCATAACTCTTTCCGCTTCAGGCGCAGATAATCTTCCAAAAGAAGTGGGAAACCTACAGAAAGGGGAACATATGCTATATTGCCATATGAATGATGCGGGCCCTGCCTGGACAGCATATGCGATCAGCAAAGACGGAATCAATTATCATGACCTGCTTGACGGCGACTCCATCTTCAGCGACCACAAAATGGCTCCTATTGAAGGGCGTACACGCGACGCGTTCATCTGTCGGCGCCACGATGACAAGGGCTTCCTGATGGTATGCACAGACATGGAGGCAAATGAGGCATCGCGCCGGCGCCTCGGAAAAAAAGAGACATGGGACAATTATGGCATATGCCTGTTGACGAGCGACGATCTGATAAACTGGAAGTCAACTTCATTTGACTACCGGAAAGGGAAAGATATTTTCAGCGACCCTGAGCAGGAAAGTGTATACAGAGACTGGTCGACCATCAACCGAGTATGGGCGCCGCAGATTATGTGGGATGCCACCTACGAATGGCCGGACGGAACGAAAGGTGGATATTTTATCTATTATTCTATGTGGAATCGCGATGAGGAACCCTACGACCGCATGTATTTTTCATATGCGGATGAGTCTTTTACTACCCTGACTCAGCCAAAACTGCTGTTTGACTGGGGATATGCTACTATTGACGCGGACATAAACTGGGTACCCGCCGACAGGCAATGGCATATGATGATCAAGAAAGAGGGTGGTCAACCCGGACTTTTCACGGCCACAAGTCCTAAACTCACCGGACCATGGAGCGAACCGGTAGAGGATGATTATATAAATTTTGAAGGCAATAAGAAATGTGAAGGCGTGTCTGCGTTCCGGCTGCCCGGAGAAGACACCTGGCATATAGGCTACATCGAATATTCTTCCAAACCTCGCAATTACCGGATTTGCGAAGCCGACAAAAATATGAGGAATTTTTCTAATCCTCATAATATTATAGGAGTAAAACGTCCGCAACACGGATCATTCATGCGAATCACGAAAGAGGAATATGACCGTCTACAAGCATGGAGCGACAAGAAAGCGAATTGTTCATGCGACTCCGTCTGCAAATAACAGATCAGAGAGAATGAAAATAATTTAATACCATCTCATATTAGTCCGAATCATGAAAATTGGAAAAATCCTCATTTTGGCCATCTTTATGCTGATGGCCGCTCCAAAAGCATGGAGCGCTGAATATATGCGTGAGATAACCGTAGCTGCCGACGGCTCCGGAGATTTTAAGACTATATCCGAAGCTCTGGAGGCTATCCGCGCATATATGGACTATCGTGTCACTGTGAATATAAAGAATGGGGAATATCATGAAAAGCTGATTATTCCGTCTTGGCTTGAAAATGTGGATTTTATCGGAGAAGATCCCGATAAAACAATAATTACATACAACGACTACGCTAAACTGGACAATATGGGCACATTCCGCACCTATACTATGAGAGTGGACGGATGTGACATAACCTTCAAAAACCTGACCATTCGCAACAATGCCGGAAGAGTGGGGCAGGCAGTGGCGCTTCATACTGAAGGAACCAACCTGAAATTCGAAAATTGCCGTTTCCTGGGAGATCAAGACACTCTATTCCTGGCCGGTCATGATTCGGAACTGGAGTTTGAAAATTGCTACGTTGAGGGCACAACTGATTTCATATTCGGCCCGGCGACTGCAATATTTGAAAATTGCCGGATCCACAGTAAAGCGAATTCTTATATTACAGCAGCGTCTACTCCTGAGGATGTAGAGATTGGATTCGTATTCAAAAATTGCAAACTCACAGCCGAACCGGATGTCACTAAAGTATATTTAGGACGGCCTTGGCGTCCATATGCCTACACAGCTTTCATCGAGTGTGAGATGGGAGATCATATTGCTCCGGCAGGTTGGAATAACTGGAATAATCCCGAAAACGAAAAAACAGCTCGCTATTATGAAAGCAATAATAAAGGTCCCGGAGCCGATACAACCGATAGGGTAAACTGGATGCGACCGCTACCGTAGTATCAAAAGCGCTGATGTCAGGATTCGCTTCTATTGCGAATTGCATCGTCTTTCATTGCC
>CAMWJD010000097.1 GCA_947174515.1 uncultured Porphyromonadaceae bacterium | reverse complement strand
TTCATCCACATGGTCCTCATCAATCCTGAACCTTTGTCGCGCACCTCCACATGAATGGTCTTGGGCACGTCTGAAATAAAGGTCACACTGTCAGGTTTGTTGGTGATCCTGACATTGACAAGGCATCCATCCTGCACAGAATCATTCAGAGTCAGAATCATCCAGAACATTGCGGCAACCGCCACAAAGACCAAAAAGGTCAGGAAACTCCGAAAACGCGATGATTCCCGAAGATTCCTCCACCATTTGCCTATAAATTGAAAACGATTCTGACTCATTAAATCAGGAAGCCGCAATAATTATTTTTGTACATTCGGGTTGTCCACTCCGGCAGGATACACAGACGCCTTGTCTACTTTAATCTGCATTCCGGGCGCAACTTCGATCATCACGGTAGCCTCAGATATTTCCTTGAGTTTCCCGTGTATGCCTCCGGCTGTCACAACGCGGTCGCCGCTCTTCATCGCCTCACGAGCCTTTTTGATCTCTTTTTGTTTTTTCTGCTGCGGCCTGATCATGAAGAAATAGAAAATCACGATCATTGCCACAATCATCAGCATACCACTGAAGCCACCGCCTGCTGCTCCATTAGCAGCTTGAAGAAGAATTGAATTCATACCTTATTTGTTATTATTGATTATTTTCTCAGCTTACCGCTCTCTTTCAGATTTTCTATCACACAAGCGAGAAGACCGTTGACAAACGCGCCGCTTTTTGCCGACGAATAGCATTTAGCGATCTCAATATATTCATTGAGCGATGCCTGCAAAGGGATCTTCGGGAAATTGAGTATTTCGGCTATTGCGGTCTCCATTATCACTACATCCATATAGGCGAGGCGGTCGCTTTCCCAATGCTGCGTATTCAGCGCTTCCTCAATATAGCTCCGATAGAGTACATTCTTCTTGACAGTAGCCTCAAAGAGTTCTTTGCCAAACTTAGCGTCTTCTTCATCCTTATACATCGGCAACACCGGCTCTCCTATGTTTGCATCAGGAGATGACGCCTTATCTTCGAAACGGCGGAATGTCTTCAACACAAATTCTCCCATTATCTCGAGATCATCATTCCAGAAGAGCGACATATTTTCAAGCGTCTCCAGAAAATCCGGATCATTGAAAATGATATTTTTCATTGCTTTACGCCAGAAATCGCAGTCTTCATGAAGATCGCTCATCGGATCTTTAATGTATTCCTTGTAAAGTTCGGATTCTCGGATGACTTTCAGAAGATGCTTCACAAGATCGCGATTTTGCTCCAACCATGAAATCTTGTTCTTCTCAATGAAATCTTTGATTTCCTCATCATCATTGAGGAGTTTCACAAGCTCATTGTCGATAAACTTAGGATTGGGATTCAGATCCTCGTCTTTCTTGAGATAACGATGTCTGCGCTCATCAAGATCAACTTCCTGCTGATATGTGATCTCGACAGGAAGCAGCAAAAGACGGAAATAAAGTTCGCGTGCCTTCCCAAGACTTTCTTTAAGATCTTCAAGCCCGTCAGCTATATTATCCTGACTGGAAGCGAAATCACGGAAAGTCTGCGCCACCATGTCTTTGGCCCTGTCTATCCCGCGCATGGAATAGTTGTCATATTTTTCTGCCAATGCATTGATCGCGGTATCGGTGGCGATAAAATGCCTGAACAGATCAGGCCATATTTTTGTGTCGGCCTTGGGGTCTTTCAGGAATTTTTTATAAATTGCCGACTCCTTGATACGTTCCACCAATCCATCCTGGCATCCACGAAGTGGAAATTCCGAAACAGAATACTTATTGACAATAGATTTGAAAATATTGTCGGAGCAGAGTCGCTGTATAAATCTTGTCTCATACAGAGGGGAATTCTTGCTATTCGATGATATTCTCCGGGCGATCTCCTCCATTAGATACAGATAGTCGAGATAAAGAGAATATGCAAAACGTTTTTCCTTTGTCGGCGCTTCCGGCGACGACATGACAGCAAAATTATTTTGCACTAAAAAATACGAATAAAGCAACTGCACCACCTTTATTCTTATGAGTACTCTATTAATCATAATAAATTGATTTTTTCCATTGAACGCCGGCACTCTTGCCGACACGCATATCAACTTACAAAGTTAATATTTTCATCTGAGTTGACCAAAACAAAGAGCCGGATTTTAAAAAATTTTATGCTGTCGGGGTCTGAACCTGATTCATTCTTTGCCTTACCCCTTCATAGATCATTACGCCGGCTGCGACTGAAACATTCAGCGAACTTATTTCTCCAATAATCGGAATCGCGGCGAGATCGTCGGCAATCTTAAGCACTTCATTTGAAATGCCGGTTTCTTCCGCTCCCATCACGATAGCTACCGGCACGGTGAAATCTGTCTCAGTATAGTTTCTCGCCCCTTTTTCCGTAGCCGCCACTATTTTATATCCGTTTTCTTTTAATTGCTTCACGGCATCAAGGGTGCTCTTCTCCCGGCATACGGGAATATGGAATAAAGCTCCGGCTGATGTCTTGATGGCGTCGGCTGTAATCGATACTGAATTATGCTCCGGAATCACTATGGCATCCACACCGGCACAACACGCAGTGCGCGAGATAGCTCCAAAATTTCTAATGTCGGTCACGCCGTCGAGCACCACCATCATTGGATTTTTCCCCTCCTCATAAAGTTTCGGGATGATATAGTCAAGTTTCTGATAAGGCACGGCCGAGAGAATCGCTATCGCACCCTGATGATTTTTCATCGTGATGCGGTTCAGTCTCTCCTGAGGCACCCGCCTCACGAGCACACCGTAGGCTTTAGCCTTTCCAAGTAATTCCCGGGAAAGATCCCCGTTGATATCATTTTTAACAAGAATCTTGTCGATATCCTTTCCGGCCTCCATAGCTTCGATGATGGCCCTCAGTCCAAATATATAGTCACTTCTTTCCATATTTCGATTATCCTTTCAGCAACGCTCTCGCATTGGAAAGAGCGGCATTGTTAATTTCTTTACCCGACAGCATCCTCGCTATCTCATTCACTCGTTCTTCCTTATCAAGGATTTTGACACAGCTGACGGTTCTGTCTCCCTCATCATGCTTATAAATCAATATATGCGACTTTCCTTTCACAGCGACCTGAGGCAAATGCGTGATGGCAAACACCTGCATTCCGTCGGCTATTTCAGCCATCATAGACCCCATACGGTCAGCGATATCTCCCGACACTCCGGTATCTATTTCA
The DNA here is from genome assembly GCA_947174515.1 of uncultured Porphyromonadaceae bacterium. GTDB lineage: Bacteria > Bacteroidota > Bacteroidia > Bacteroidales > Muribaculaceae > Lepagella. The sequence continues at coordinate 6,768 of CAMWJD010000097.1, read as the reverse complement.
TCAAATATCACAGTGGGAAGCATAAGCACATTTGCCGTTATTGCCTTTATGCATAATGTCAATCTGGCCATTTCTCCACCAGATGCAGTACGCGACAGAGGCATCAAAGGTTGGTTTTTATTAAAAGCACATAGGAACTCTACTGTGTCTTTCCCGTCCTGAGTCAGTTTTCCTTGCTTTATGTCGACACGGAACCGAAGATTTTTAAGTCCAAGCGGACGGGCATCTTCAGTAAGTGTCGATTCAAACTTTGCGGCTGCCGCTATCCTTGATACGCTTATCGCCTCCGCCTTCTCTTTCAGAGAGTCGCCGAGTGTCCGAGCCTCTTTTTCAAGAGATTGGAGCTCGCCTATCTTTTCATTACCGCCCTGATCTTCATCTTTTAATGATGAATATAATTTCAGCAGATGCTCATAATCGGGCACTTTAAACCGCTTTACAGCCTCATACAGTTCCTTAAGCCGCGCGTCAGCCTTAGCCAGGCGTATGGGGTCTGACTCTATGCCCGAAGCAATACGGGATAGCGTATCGCCTATATCTTTCAACTCTATATAAGCGTTTCTCAATCGCGCGATGATATCAGGTTCATCATCGGCATTTTTTTCAAAAAGAGAAAAATCTATACCATCTATGTTAGCGCCCGCATCTCCTATCATGGAAAGCGCCGAGACATCAGCCATAGAAATCATATATGCGGCTGAATTCAACCGACTACGAAGATCATCAGCATCAGAGAGGATATCAAACTCTTTTTCAACTTCCTCTATCTCCCCATTTTTCGGATTTATTTTCGTGAGCTGCTCAAGTTGGAAGGCTCTGAATTCCCGGTTCTCTCTGCTTTTCTCAATTTCTTCCCTTATTTTTTTTATTTTATTTCTCAACGCGGCAAATCTTGCAAAGTCTTTCTTATATTCGGCAAGCATTGCCGAATTGTCAGCGATCGAATCCAGGATATCGAGCTGATAATCCGGATTTGAGAGCAGGCGGTTTGAGTGTTGGGAATGTATGTCGACGAGCCATCCGCCAATTTCTGCAAGCAATGGTAATGTGACGGGAGAGTCATTGACAAACGCACGGCTTCTTCCGTTGGACGCAATCTCCCTGCGCACTATGATCTGACCGTCGTTCCAGTCAAGGTCGTTGGTTTCAAATATCTCTTTCAATGATTCAGAAGCAGAGTCGAACACACCTTCCACTACGGCTTTCCCCTCGCGATTAGCAAGGACCTTATTGTCGGCACGTTCTCCCATGAGCAAGGAAATCGCACCCATCATCACGGATTTTCCGGCACCTGACTCGCCGGTCAAAATCGTCAAGCCATCGCTTAGGTCAATCTCCACTTTATCAATGAGAGCGTAATTACTGATTAAAAGCTGTCGTATCATTTTCCCTTCATGCTATTTTCGGAGCAGTCTCAACATTTTCAAAACGTGACCTTAATTATTCTCATCTCCTTTCCTTATCTTGGTTAGCCGTTCATTCTCAGAAGGATAAATAGGCTGAAGCATCTTATAGACCATTTCTCTTTCAGTCTGAGGTGCCTTTGAATAGACATTCACGAGTTCATCAAGTTTAGAATCTCTGAAAATTGACAATGCCGCCGACATCGGGTCGGCATTATACACGGTCTCAATGGCACTTAGAGATGAAGTGATCGCCGCTCTCCCCTTGTCGGGAGACGTCACCATCTCATCCAGTCCTTTCCTGTGATAGTCATAGAGCATCTGCCGATAAGCTGAAGTGGAGGGAGAAGTGAAAGAAGTCAGGACCCCACTTCTGTTTTTAAGGTCTTCAAAAGCTTTCCACCCTATTTCTCCCATGCTTTGGGCCGCCTGCACGACCGATGCGGCTCTCTCATAAAAAGGTTCCCCTCCTTTGGGCGAGAAGCTGTCGAAATCAAGTGCCAGAAAAAGATAGGCATAATAGTTAAGGATGGCGGTAAGATTATTGTCAATGGTAGTGGCGTTGAATATGAGAGGTTCCCCTTCGCGATATTCAAAACTTATCCTGTTGTCTTTGAAATTGAAAAGAGTAGTGGTGTATGTGGAGTTATAGACCGGACGTGAGAGCTGCACCTGAAGGTCGCCTGTGATGCGGTCGTCGGTATATTCGCTCACTGTCAGATATAGACGGCAATCGATTTTTTCATTGGTTGCAAAAGTGGAATTTGAAAAATGTGTCTCGTTCATATATTCCGAAATAGCCTCCTGCAGAGTCTGAAACACAGACTTGGAGCCACCTTCTATCTTCTGCGCATTTACTTCTACCGTGCAGTTCAATTCCTGAGCATATGCAGTCTGCGACAGCATCATAGCCACGCCGACAAATCCGTATTTTACTATATTTTTCAACTTCATTATTATATCACACTCAATTGATAGACTCCATCTCATCAAGGATATCGCGAGCGACATCCCTTTTGCTTTTGGCAGAATATGCTTTTTCGGTGCCGCATGCTTTTATTACAGTCACCTGATTGGTGTCTTTATTGAATCCTGCCAAAGGATTCTGCAGAGAATTCAGCACGATCATATCAAGATTCTTATTCTTCATTTTTTTCATAGCATTGTCATGCTCATGATCTGTCTCAAGAGCGAAGCCAACGAGGATCTTGTTACCCTTCCGCTCTCCGAGAGTGGCTGCTATGTCAGGATTCTTTACAAGTTTAATGGTCAACCCGTTGGTATTCTCACGCTTCAGTTTCGTGTCGCTGCAAGATTCAGGGGCATAATCCGCTACGGCAGCGGAAAGAATCGCCGCATCGCACTCTTTGAAAGCATCGACAGCAGCCTCAAGCATTTGGCGAGCGCTCCTGACGTCGATTCGGGTGATACGCGGGTTTTTCGTTTCCAAACTTACGGGGCCCGCCACAAGGGTGACTTCAGCTCCTCTTGCCGCCGCTTCCTCAGCGATAGAGAAACCCATCTTGCCGCTTGAATAGTTTCCGATAAACCTCACGGGGTCTATGTTTTCATATGTCGGACCGGCAGTAACAAGAATTTTTTTCCCTTTCATGGATTCCCTGCGTGAAAAATGCTCTTCAACTCTTTTCAGAATTATTTCCGGCTCCTCCATTCGTCCTTTTCCTACCAAGTGACTTGCCAACTCTCCGGAGGCAGGCATGATTATCTCTACGCCATAGCTTTCCAAAGTCGCGATATTACGCTGAGTGGAAGGATGCGCCCACATGTCAAGATCCATGGCCGGTGCCACCATCACCCGGCTTTTGGCGGAGAGATATGTGGTGATGAGCATATTGTCGGCTATCCCATTAGCCATTTTCCCTATAGTAGACGCAGTCGCAGGTGCTATGACCATAAGGTCGGACCATAATCCAAGATCTACATGAGAATGCCATTCGCCTGTGTTTGCAGCGAAAAATTCAGACACTACCGGTTTCCCGCTCAGTGCGGCAAGTGTGGCTGGTGTGATGAACTCCTTTCCATTCGGAGTTATCACAACCTGCACCTCCGCTCCTGCTTTTATGAAAAGCCTTAGCAGAAAGGCGCTTTTATAGGCTGCTATTCCACCTGATATGCCGAGTACTATATGCTTTCCCTTCAGGGTCTGCTCCATGACTGTCATTTCTTTAAATATTCGTATTGCAGGCGACGTAATTGATCCTTAGTCTCCTTGGGGAAATCGCCTTGCATTATCCACTGTATAAAACCGGGTTCATGACGCACCACATCCTTCACCTTGCGACCTTTATTCTTACCGAAATTAAAGATCGGCTCATGATTGTCATCATACACCATGCGTCCGGCAAGGTCTACGTTGCGTCCTCCACTTGAAAATTCAGCAAGTGCCTTTACGTCATTTTTCAATTCCGGATAGCGGTCAAGTTGACTGAGAAGCACTTCATATGTAGCTCTCGTGTCAGCCGTCGCAGAATGGGCATCTTCAAGATTCTTTCCACAATAAAAACGATAGGCCGCCACGAGCGTGCGCTGCTCCATCTTATGGAAAATACCTTGGACATCTATGAAATTTCGTCCTGACACATCAAATGGCAGACCTACCCTGCCGAACTCTTCGATCAGCAGAGGGACATCGAATTTATTTGAGTTAAACCCGGCAATGTCACTGTCTAAGAAAAGATCATGAAGTGATTTCGCTATCTGGCGGAATGTGGGTTCATTCTTCACGTCCTCATCGGTGATGTGATGAATTGCCGTGCTTTCTTCCGGAATATGACATTCCGGATTTATCCTGCGGGTCTTTTCTTCGGTGTGACCATCGGGAAAGACTTTTATCAAGGAGATTTCTACAATTCGGTCAGACGTGACGCTGGTTCCGGTAGTCTCAAGATCAAAGAAGATAATCGGACGAGAAAGATTAAGTTGCATAAGATGGGCTCTAAATTATTCAATTACCTGCATAGGCATCTGAAGCATCACTACATTTTCATTCTCCTTTTGTTCAAAAGGCATGAAAAGTCCGGGGCGTCCGGGGTCAGAGAGTTTGACAATGATTGATTCGCCGGGAAGATTATTGAGAACTTCAAGCATATAAATGCTATTGAAACCGATGGAAAGCGGACTTCCGCTGTAAGAACAGCTGAGTTTCTCATCAGCACGGGTGGAGTAATCAAGGTCTTGCGACTGGAGTGTCAAAACGTTTTCGTCCATACTCATCTTCACGAGGCTTGATGCTTTGCTCGCAAACAATGAAACACGACGCATTGATGCCAGAAGTATAAGGCGATCGATTGTAAGCTCGTTGGGATTATCCTGAGGAATCACACGATTGTAGTTAGGATAGTTACCTTTCACAAACCTACACCCCAACCTGAAATCTCCGAAAGCGAAAATCGCGCTCTTCTCATCTTTGCGGATTCTCACATTCTCAGTCTCTTTTGAAATGAGAGAACGAAGTATTCCGGCCGGTTTGCCGGGAAGGATGAATGAAGTCTCGCGGTTGGGATGATATGCCGTGTTGATATATCTCACAAGTTTATGCGTATCAGAACCCACAAAAGTGATATCTTCCTCATGGAAATCCCAATAGACGCCGGTCATCATCGGCCTTATAGTCTCAGTACTGATTGCGAAAAGCGTATAGTCAAGCCCCCTCTGGATCACCTCGGCGGGAATTATCATCTCGATTGATAGTTCATCCGTCTCAAAACTCTGGGGATATTCGGCGGCATCCACACCCATGAACTCGAAATGTCCACCGGGGAAAATCAAGTCGACAGCACCGGTATTGTCATCAATTTCAAATGTGAGAGGGAAATTTGCCACTTCCTTCACCACTTCCATAAGCCTTTTTGCATTCATGGCTATTTTGCCGTCAAGACCTTGATTGGTGACTTCCATTTTCGCCGTCATCACGGTCTCCTGGTCAGATCCGGTGATATAGAGGGTGTCGCCTTTCACTTCGAGAAGAAAATTGTCGAGAATAGAAAGAGCATTTTTTGCGTTGATTACTTTACTTACCGCCGCAAGTTGCTGCTGAAGAGTCTTTCCGTTAACGTTAAATTTCATATATATCGTATTTTATTATTTTTCAATATTTTGACATCTATCCATTATCAAATGGGCACAATACTCATTCCTAACTCACAAAGATAACAAAAAAAAATGGTATATGCAAAAAAAGTTCCGCACAAATAATGAGCGGAACTTAATCAATTATAATGAAAATTTGAGTATCTACCTGAAATATTATTTTTCTTCAGATTCTTCAGCCACAACCACAACAGGAACTTCAGCGTTCACATCGCGATGGAACTTCACTGTGCATACGTATTCACCCACAGCCTTGATAGGATTCTTGAGTGAAATGAGCTTGCGGTCGATGTCGTGACCGAGTTTTGCGAATGCGTCTGCAATCTGAGCTGCGCCAACACTGCCATAGATCACGCCGTTAGCGCCGGTCTTAGCCGCGATTACGAGCTGAACGTCTTTGATGGCATCAGCCTGGCCCTGAGCCTCTGCAAGAATAGCTGCAATCTTGTGTGCGCGCTGACGGAGGTTCTCCTGAAGTTCTTTCAAGTTAGCTTCTGATGCGATGATAGCCTTACCTTGTGGGATGAGGTAGTTACGTCCATAACCATCCTTCACTTCCACTACATCGTCCTTATAGCCGAGTTCGACTACGTTTTCTTTAAGAATAAGTTTCATATATAGCTTTCGTTAAAATGGTTATTATTTCATTAAGTCAGTCACGTAAGGAAGAAGAGCCAGATGGCGTGCACGCTTAACGGCCTGAGCCACTCTACGCTGAAACTTCAATGAAGTGCCTGTGATGCGACGGGGAAGAATCTTACCCTGCTCGTTGAGGAACTTCTTGAGGAATTCAGGATCCTTATAGTCGATATATTTGATACCGCTGCGTTTGAAACGGCAGTATTTTTTCTTACGTGTGTCTACTGTAAGAGGAGTAAGATAACGGATTTCGCTGTTTGCTGCCATGATTATGCCTCCTTGTTTTCTGCTTCAGCCGGAGCCTCAGCTGTTTCACTTGCTTTGTTTGCTCTCAGATTGCGACGTTTCTCAGCATATTCCGCTGCATACTTGTCAAGACGGAATGTGAGAAAGCGAAGCACTTTCTCATCGCGGCGGTAAGCGATTTCAAGCTGCTTTACGAGTGTTGGAGCGCCTTCGAATTCAAGAAGACAGTAGAAGCCTGTTGATTTCTTCTGGATGGGATAAGCCAATTTGCGGAGACCCCATTCTTCTTCATTGACGATTGTAGCCCCATTGGCAGTCAATACGCCTTTGAATTTTTCTACCGCTTCCTTCATCTGTTCGTCAGACAAAA
>CAMWJD010000096.1 GCA_947174515.1 uncultured Porphyromonadaceae bacterium | reverse complement strand
GCCAACCTGTCGCAAAATTATCTCGCATTTATCATATCATTAATTTTTGCGAGCTCCTTATTAAAGGAATTTACCTACGATAGAAAACGCTCCGCGAAGTCCTCGTCTTGTCCAGTGATAGGCAAAACGGATGAGCGGACGTTTTTTCTTTGGCACTTCCGAAAGAGCCTGCCGATACAATGGAGCGGCGAGTTCAGCATGGCCCTCTTTGAAATAATCAGCGGCGAGAATCGCCCTTCTATAAGTAATTATATTATGCAGCCGATCCTTATCTTTTCTTCCGCTCTTCTCTATGTTACGGTCAATTTCATCAAGCGATTTCTCCCAGCAGCCATGCTTGCTTGAGAAACTCAAGCCGGTGATGCTCTCAGACTGAGGATATATATCCATCAACGGACGCCTGAAAGCCTTTACTTTTGGATTAAGCATCATTATGCGGCTTGCCGTCTCCAGGTCATTCCATGTCGGAATCGATCCTTTCCATCCACCTGCTTTTCTCAAGAATTCAGTTTTTATCGCATATCCCAGAGTGCGAAAAATTGAATGTACGAGATGTGTCTCAAGGAGATTGCCGGTGATCGCATGAGTATTTTCCACATTATTCCCTCTGTGTTCGGATACCGGCCACGCCACCATGTCAGCATCGGGATATTTATTCCATAATTCCATGATCGACGACACGCAATAAGGCTTCATTTCATCGTCAGAATCAAAAAACATCACTTTGTCAGTGCCAACTGTTTCAAGCCCTGTCTCTCTTGCAAATGCCGCTCCTTTACGTGATTCCGTCAAGATATCGACCTTAAAATCATCTCCTTCATGTAATTTCTTCCAATTTTTCACATTGTCGAGCGTATCGTCGGTAGAGGCATTATCTACAACAATGACATGCAACGGCCGATAGCTCTGGAGTTTCAGGCTCTCCAGACTTCTCACTACAAGATTGGGACGGTTATATACCGGCACTACAATCGACATACATTCCTTTTGAATCATGGGATCTCTCATATCTTTTTAACGCTTCACTTCTCCTAAAAATTGAAAATATCTTGCAAAAAATATAGGAATTTGTTAATTTTGTACTAAAATTTTTTATCATGAAGATACTGATGATAGGAGACTATTCCAACCTTCATGCTTATCTCGCTGAAGAGCTCAAGAATAGAGGACATGAGGTGACGTTGGCCTCAAACAGAGGAGGGTACATGAAAACGGCGTCTGATATCGAGCTATCAAGGAAGCCCGGCATCATTGGAGCTTTCAAATATATGTATGACATTTTATCATATCTTCCCTCATGGACAGGATACGATGTGGTGCAGCTTATAAATCCATCCACATTCTTCCTCAAGTCAAATAAGCTTCGGATTATTTATGACATATTGAAGAAAAACAATAAATCGGTTTTTCTCACCCTTTGCGGTGACGACCATTTTTTTGTAAAGGATTGTCTTGACTCTGATCTATTCCGGTTTTCAGAATATAGAATCGGTTTAGAAAAAACAGAATATGTAAAAAATATTCAATTAGATAAATTTGTTTACCTGACTCCCGAGATGGCCCGATATACCTCCCATCTTTATGATACGTTAGATGGAGCCATGTCAACACTTCCGGAATATGACATGTCAGCCCGTCGGCATATGGACCCTGATAAGATCTTATTCACAAATTTACCTATCAAACTTGATTCCTTAAAGTATGAGCCCCTTAATTTTGACGGACCGGTAAAAATCCTGGTGGCTATGAAAGGGAATAAGGAGATTCAGAAAGGCACAGCGAAGATGCTTGATATATGCAAGGGTTTGGAAAAGGAACTCCCCGGAGAGTGCGAAGTGCGCGCTGTCAAAAATCTGCCGCTTTCAGATTATCTTGATGAAATCCGCAAGAGCCATATAGTCATTGACCAATTATATTCTTATTCGCCGGGAATGAACGCCTTGCAGACAATGGCTTTGGGAAGAATAACAGCTTCCGGAGGCCAACATGAATTTTATGAATATCTTGGAGAGACAAATCATCCAATATTCTGCCTGTCGCCTCTTGAAGATGATGAAACGATTAAAAACAGGCTTAAAGATCTTATTCTTGACAAAGAGAGGATGAAAAAGATGTCGGAAAGTGGGAGAAAATTCGTCGAGAACCATAATGATGTCAAAATGGTCACATCACTTTTCGAGAAGCATTGGTCAGGTGTGATCAATAAGATGTGATGATCATGAGCCCTAAGTCTTAAAATAGAAAACACTTCCGCTATCAACATGTCAGACGATGTCAGAAATAAAGAGAATGAATTCCGAAGCGTCTTTAAAGGGACTTCGATATTTGGAGGTGTGCAGGTTTTCAACATTCTTATTTCCGCAATAAGAATAAAGTTTGTCGCCATCATTCTTGGACCTTCCGGAATGGGTGTGGCAGGTCTCTTTAACACGGCCTCGCTCACTCTTCAGCAGTTTGCATCGCTTGGACTGAACCTGTCGATAGTAAATGAAATCGGTCATAATAAAGATGACGAGGGGCGTCTTTCAAATGTCCTGGCCGCCATTCGGCCGTTGATAATCATCTCGGCTTTACTTGGTGCCCTTATCTGCATTCTGTTTCCTCAGTTATTGTCTGCAATAACTTTTGGAAGTCATTCATATTCAAGCGATTTTTTAATTCTCGCCGCCGCAGTTTTTTTTAGCATATCAGGCGCCTCCCTGATGTCGGTATTGCAGGGGCTTCATGCAGTAAAGCCTCTTTCAAAGGCAAGTATCATAGGATCTATCGTGGGACTTGCCATCGGCGTGCCCCTGTATTGGATGTTTGGCACATCCGGTATTGTTCCGGCTATGGTGGCTCTTTCTCTTTCCACATGCACATGGTATTTCTTTTCGCTGCGTAAAGTATTAAAAGTAAAGCCCTCTGCATGGAATCAAGAAATCCATATGCCGGTGCTCAAAAAAGTGCTTTTGATGGGAATAATCTTGATGAGCAATGATTTATTTCATAATCTTGCCAACTTTATTGTGAATGTATATATACGCAGTCATGGGGGGATGGACGAAGTAGGCTTTTTCCAATCATGCAACACAATGACATCACAATATTCGGCAATAGTATTCACGGCAATGGCTATGGATTATCTTCCGCGCCTGTCAGCTTCTGCAGATGACAATAAAAAAATGTGTGTTATAGTCAACCGTCAGATTGAAGTAGTAGGCTTATTGATCACACCAATAGCTTGTGCGGTAATTTTTCTTGCTCCCGTAGTAATCAAGATATTTCAGACAGAATCTTTTCTTGTAGCCACACCACTTCTCAGGCTTCTTGCCTTCGCTGTCGTAATACGGGCATTGATGTTTCCTTTAGGCTACATTGTATTTGCAAAAGACAACAGACGCCTTTTCTTTTGGATGGAATCCGTGGGAGCAAATATTCTGACTTTCAGCCTGACCTTAGCAGGATATCACCTCTTTGGACTTTCAGGCCTCGGTGTCGCGGCAATTGCAGATTGCTTTATTTGTCTTTGCGTCTATGTAATAGTCAATCATAAACTTTACGGTTATAATTTTTCACATCGGGCATTTCTGATCACAGTTTTTTCCTTCTTATCGACAGCCGTAATGACATTTTTTTGTTTTGAAACAGATGGCGTCACGCAGATTATCATTGCCTCCATATTCCTTACTGTTCTTTGTGTAATATCCGTAAGAATGATATGGTGCAGATTAAAGAAATAGACTATAATGGTTAAGTTAGATGTTTTAATAGTCACTTATGGAGATTCCGGATTAGAGATGGTAAGGAAGATGAAGCTACCTATGCTTGAATCGGTCAGGTATATCGTGGCGTGGCAACGACCTCCGGATGGAGCTCCGGAATCAATTGCTACCCGTGATGATATTGAAATCTACAAGTTCAATGACGCAGGTTCAAGCAGGAATCATAATCATACCATCGAACTGGCGCGCGCTCCATATTGCCTTTTGGCTGATAACGATCTGGAATATACCAAGGAACAGCTGCTCGCAATCATCGATACATTCGAGAAGCATCCTGACATAGATGTAGCGACTTTTAAGTATGAACCGATCAACCGTTTTTATCCATCCGAAGCTACAGATCTGACAACGCGTATACCAAAAGGATACACTGTCAATATGTGCGTTATCTCATATCGCCGAGATAAGCTCGGAGATGTCAGGTTTAACGAACTATTTGGCATCAATGCGCCATTCAGATGCGCTGAGGATGAAGTGTTCTTTCATGATTGCAGGGCGGCCGGCCTATGTTGCTGGTTCTTTCCGATAGTGATTACCCGGCATGATCATTTATCCACCGGAGAGAGGCCCGTGACTGATCCCGCTATGGCCAAAGGAATGGGAGCGCTTCTTCGGCATATATATCCTTTTTTCAGCGGTATGCTCAGAGTTCCGCTCCTGGCATGGCGAAATTATAAGAAAGGCCGACTTCCTTTCGTATGGGGATTGAAAAATATTCTGTCCGGTTTCCTGTCTTACAATAGAATCTTAAAACAAAATAAAAATAAAAATGCCCCATCTCAAAAAGATTGAGATGGGGTCTTAAAATTTTTACCGTCTGACATCCTAAATTTATCTTTTACGTCTTCTTACAGACTTTTCAGCACTTGAATTGCCGACGGAAGAGTTTGACGATTTAGGTTGCGAGACTTTCGGTTTTGTTGTTTTAGACTTTGAGGCAGAAGCCGATGACGATTTTTTACGCCCCGATCTCTTAGAAGCGCGTGTCTTGGTCAATGCGCTCTCATCATCTGCCACCACGACTGTGCGTTCAGGAATTGAATCACCTTTCGCAGCAGCGATTTTGCGGGCGGCCGCGGCTTCTTCCTCAGCTTCCTTCATAGCCAGATATTCGTCGCGGGTAGGCACCCATAGATTCTTGCCGAATTCACGCAAATGAGTGTCGATGCTATCTTGAGCCCGCTGCATCTCGTCTTCATCCGGATACATTTGAGCCATAGAGAGATTTCTGAGATTCTTTGTCTTATAGATCTCTCCTTTATACATGCCGAGATTGAAATAATCGTCAAGACTGTATTGAGGCAGATTATTATCATCGGTCAGGAAAACGTATTGCTGAGCCAGATAAGGACGCAGTTGGTCGAATTTCACCCAAAACATCGGATAGTTGGCATCTCCGCCGAAATCACCGCCACGTGTCAAAACCGGGCAAATAGCTTCTACATAGGTCTTCATCCGGTTGGATCGACGATCAAATTCCCACTTCTCGATGATATAGTATTTCAGCACCTGCCCGGTAGGGACATCCGCTTCTTCAATAGAATATACAGTGCGGTCACCACTACCCTGACTTTGGTAGTAAATATCAAAACGGTCGAGCATTTCACCCACTTTCACTTTGTATTGATCCGTGAACACTTCGCGACCATCCAGATATTCATAGGCAGGAATCTTGCCATCAACCACAAGTCCCAGAATAATCCGGAAAAGATTTTGCTGGCCGTCTACGATATCTTCAGGGAAATAGAGTGGAGTGTTTTCCGCTACATTCTTCAGATCCAACTGCCGATATATCTGACGCATGTAAGCTAAATCAGCATCATGGGTCTTGGTGCCCTCGAAAAATCCCTGCATACGGTCAGTAATTTTGGGTCCTGTCGTCTCTTCCTGCTTTTGCCCACGTTTGGAACCGCCGTTGCGACGCACCACGCCGGCATTATCTTGAGCCATAGCAGCGACCATTGTCGTTGCTATGGCAACTATCGGGAATATCCTTTTGAGTTTTTTCATCATTCTTTCCGTTTTTTAGTTGAGCACCACTTGCATAGGAGATATCGAACGAGTAATTCCGTCCGGTCCCTTAGCCTTGACGTCTGATATAAAGAATTGCTGCCCGTTTTTCAGTCGGCGGAATTGTTCTTTCTGACGACTTGAGAATTTTGAGCCATCACTGACTTCCGGGATAGCATTTCCCATTGAGTCAAAAAATATTGTAGAGAATGACACTACTGAGTATGCAACATCCAGAATACCGTCATCCACCGATGCTGAAAGGCCATCGGCCGCCATCAGGGCAGCTTTGCCGATCCTCTTCGGCCCCCCTTTGTAGACAGCCGGATTACCCTGTGCATCCTTTACCGATATGTAAGCTGTAGGATCAGGGAGCTGACGGATGCGGAATGTCATGCTACCGACATTCTGACTGTGTCCATCTACAGATGCAGAAACATTGATGACAGCATTCTCTCCAACTTTGGTCGGGCGAGCAATCCAATGATCGCCGTTTCGTGTCAGTGCTCCATTAGTCATTGTAGCCGTCAGGGCTGTCATCGGCACTCCCGGCACTGAAATTGAAATCGGGTTGTCAATACCGGCATAAAGCACGTTCATCATGGTTGGTGATATCGTGGCCATCGGCTCTATCACGTTGTATTGCGACTTGAATTCATGCTTTTCAAGCGTGCCGTCGCCTTTCTTCACTTCAAGATATCCGGAATATTCATGAGCGCCGGTGGCACCGGCAGTGAATTCATACAAGCCATCCGGATTCCCAAGTTTCTGACCATTGATAAATATCTCCGGGCGCATGGTGGTGTCAATGGCTGCAAGCACGATTTTGGCTGAATATTTACCCCCGCGCATCACCATATTGGAATTAGGGAGCACATACGCATTCAATTCGTTGACACGCACATCGCCAATGTCTACGTTTGTGATAAGATTTGAAAGAGCTTCACTTTCAGCCTGACTGACATCGTTTTGCAACTTAGTAAGCATTGTGACAGCAGCTATCGCAGGCATATTGTCAAAAAGTTTCTCTTCCCATTTCACTTCACCGACGGTCCCTTTCACGTCAGACACTTTTGTAGAAAGCATATCAATGATTACATTGCGCTTCACCGTGTCCGGAATGAGAGTTGTCACGAATTCCCTATATTCATCGATGGCTTTACGAAGTCGCTCCCCTTTTTTTGAAGTGGGATCCAGGAGCACCACTGATGCAGCCTCCAAATCATCAAGATTTTTTAGATCTGCGTAGTCTCCATTCTTGCCATCCGCCTTTAAGGCGATATCGGTCTTAATTTCTTCTATCAACGAATATAGATTTCCGGTGCGATCATGAAGTATATTCCCTTGCTCGTACCATGGTCCGGCTTTGGCAGGATTCTTTTCATAAAGCTCTGCCAGATATTCGAATTGTATTTTATTTTTCGTAGTAAGATTGTCGTTTGTGCGATGCAGGGAGTCCTGAACTTGACTGAAGCCATTCAGCACATCACTCGAAACGTTGAGAGCGAGCATAGCTGTGAGGACGATATACATCAGGTTGATCATCCTCTGCCTTGGCGACATTCTTGCTACGTTATTTCCTCCTCCTGCCATTGTGCGTAGTGAGTTTTACGTTGTCAGTTTTCTGATTTTGGGGTCTGATCGAAAGGATTGGAGCGTTGCACTCCAGCCATAGGATTTGCCATATTCATAGTCATGGCGGTGATCATATTCTCATATATCTTATTGAGCTGTCGCATATAGCGGCTCATGCGTTCTGTCTCCTCGCAATAACGGCTTGACTCATTGGCCGACTTCTCATACATGTCGCGTATATCTTTCAAGCCACGGTTGACACGGTCGATGCTCTCAAGCTGAGAACTGATACTCTTAAGCTGAATCTCATAGATAGTGTTCAGACCACCAATATTTCTGTTCAGATCTTCAAGTCTTTCCACATAGCCATTCGAAGAGGCAGATACAGATTCAGAATTATCCGTGATTGCCTTGTAAGAGTTGAGAAGCACCTCGCTCACCTTGTTGAGGGCATCTGTGGTCTCACGTAGCTGCGCGATCTGTTCGGTGACACCTTTCATTTGCTCAGTCATCTCTTTCATGGACTCGACAAGATCTTCTGTGTCTTCCTCCGTAATATCGATATTCGGAGCCGAAGAGCCCCCTCCGCCTACAACGATGGTGCCCGCAGGCCCTGTCACACCGGCTGAAATAGCCGGGACTGTCTGATCCGCATTACCTGAATCGCCATCTCCCGCAAGTACGACTCCACCGGAAATTCCACCCGATACGCCACCTTGAATCACACCGGCGACTCCACTTCCATGTCCGCTAAGGTCGGGACGGTCTACCGGCGCATGAGTGTCAAGCACGGGGAATACATCTTCCCAATGATAATCTTTTGGAGGCCGGTCGAAGGCCGTCAGCAAGAACATTGCAATTTCCGTGCCCATACCGATACACAGAAGAGTGCTGCCACCCGGAAGATGCAGAATTTTGAAAAGGGCACCCCATATGACTATAGCGGCACCAATTGAATATGCGAAGTTGAAGAATCGCTGTCCCTTTTCGCCATGCAGGAAGCGTTCGATAAAGTTGGCGTATTTACGTATTTTGACCATTGGAATAAGATTATATTTTGGCCTTGATTATTTTTTCTTCTGAGTCCCTTTAGCAAATCCTATCTGCGAACGCACGCATCGGAATCCGATATATGAGCGTTGTTCATTTTGGTATTCCCATTGACGGAGATCGCTTCGAAGATTGTGCATCACATCTTTCCAACTGCCGCCCCTGACTATCTTACGCTTCATTTTATAAGGATCTTCAAGCGCGGCGTTGTATCGGTATTCCGGATTTATATCGCTGGTGAGCCTGTCAATGCTTTCTGTAAATGCAGTTGAAGTCCATTCGCTTACGTTACCTGCCATGTCAAACAGTCCGAAATCATTTGCCTTATATGTCCCGACAGGAGAAGTGATCAAATGTCCGTCGCGCACATAATCGCCGTCGCCCGGTTTGAAATTAGCATAGAAGCATCCTCTTTCGTCCATCGGCAATGTCTCGCTCCATGGGAAGGAACTTTCCGAGTTTCCCGCGCGTGCCGCATATTCCCATTCCGCCTCAGTCGGAAGACGGTATGGTTCGATGTAAACACCTTCTTTCCCAAGGCTGCGTCTCAGATAATCCGTGCGCCAATTGGCAAACGCATTTGCCTGATCCCAGCTTACTCCGACAACAGGATAGTTGTTATATCCGGGATTTGAAAAATAAAGACGAGTGTATTGCTCATTATATGCATTGTCAAAATCATTGATCCAAGCTGTCGTGTCAGGATATACATTGACAATATAGGTGTTGACGAAGTCGAAATCTCCTGTCAGCGGCCGGGTCACGGTCTCGCGGACGATTCCACCTTCATCAGTGAAATATGCCGTGTCTTTTGAGATTATAGGAAGATCATAGTTGACTGGATTGTCTGTGTTGTAATCGCGACGAGTGGCGTCCACGCGGTTCTTGCGCTTGGCGGCTTCCGTATGATTGAATATTTCGTAACGGTAGTTTAATTGAGTCGGGTCAAGTTCACGCTGTCCTGTTATGGGATTTATGCGATAGACGCTCTCAATAGCTCGCTGCTCATCCTCGTTTGCATTTCGCCATGGTATAGGTTTGTTCCAATTCAGATGAGGGGTGATGGGATTCCCTTCTTTGTCTTCTTCGATCTTGAAAGCTTCGTTGCCTCCATAAGCAGGGTCGGCAAGACGTTCACGGATTATGGAGTCACGCACCCAAAACACAAATTGCTTGTATTTTGAATTGGTCACTTCCGTCTCATCCATCCAGAAAGCATCGACCGACACTCCGCGAGGATTTCCTTTGATGCCCCAGATCGAGTCATCTTTTGACGGTCCCATGGCATATGCTCCTCGATCAACAAGAACCATACCGTAAGGTGCCGGTTCGGCAAATGTGGTTCCACCTACACCTGTCACTTCCCCACCGGAACTCCCTTTTGCCAAAGATGCGCAGCCGGCAATAGAAAAGAGCACAACCATCATGCAAGCAAAAAGAAGAATTTGCTTGCCCGAAACTTTTCTGATATTTTTTATTTCTGAAATTTTCATTTAATAAGAGGTTGTATTATTTTCAATATCAATAATGTTCAATATCTACATCAGCCGAATACTCCTGTGCTTGTTGCGATTTTTTCCGCTGAAGTCAAGTTTCATTTTATAGCCTATCATCAATTCATGGCTTCCGCTGGATGCCTTCAGGATTCGTGTTGTCGGAATATCGTATGCGTATCCAAGAATGAAATTTTTAAATTCCGCACCGATATTGATACTGACCGCTTCATTCCACCTATAGGCAAAAC
>CAMWJD010000095.1 GCA_947174515.1 uncultured Porphyromonadaceae bacterium | reverse complement strand
AAATTAAAAAAGGTCCCTTATTTTAGGTCCGTCTTCCCAGTGATGGTCTTTCGGGAAAGGCTTTCCTCCCCATGCCTTCTGATTTGTGGTAGGAAGCGGAGCGTCTGTCCAAAACGGATGAGAAGCGGGGAGTCCCAAAGGCAGGAATGATAAAGATGTCATATAAAGGCTGCCATTATTAGTGTACCAATCTGCCACGTTAGGCTGGCGGCCTGCAAATCCAATGGTGAGAAATCCTCCCTCATTAAAATTTTCTTTGCCATCAAACATCGAATGCATCGCTGAAGTAAGAGCATTCCTTACTTGTCCGTTGGAAAGACCTGCTGGTAGTTTTTCATACCAGGCCATAAGCGCCAACGGTTGCATGGCTGCCATGCGGTAGGGTATGGAGCGCCCGAATACCGGAAATGTGCCTTCAGGTGAAATCATGCGTTCAAGCACAATGCTGTATTTTTGCGCACGCTTAAGAGCACGGTCGTAGTATTTAGGATAGTGAATACGAGTCCGACGGCCTGCTTCTTTCATATTTTGCAATGTCTCCAGATACATCGGATGGAATACAAAACTGCTGTAATAATCGAAAGAAAATTCGGGACCGTCGGCATACCATCCATCGCCGGTGTACCATTCCTCCATTTTCCTGATTGCTGAATTTACTCTATAGTCATCGTGATCACCGCCAGCCTTAGCTATAAAACTCTCCAATATTGAAGAAAACAGAAGCCAGTTTGTATAGGGTGGGTCGATTTTTCTTAAATTTTTAAAATTTTCAAGATAACGTTCTTTTGTTTTGTTGTCGAGAGGAATCCAAAGGGCATCATAAGCGCGAATAAAGCTTTCGGCAATATATGCCGCATCCACCAGCACCTGTCCTTCTCCTTTCCAAAGCAGATAATCGGGTGAATCCGGATCAACGGCATTCGCATAACTCTTTAATGCCATCTCTCGCAGATCTTTCCTTATTTTCCCTTCCTCAGTCTCATCGTCGGGAAGGGAAAGCCATGGAGCTATCCCGGCCATCAACCTGCCGAATGTCTCCATATAAGTGACTTTTTTATTTCTTCCGTCCCAACTTGGACTCACTTCGACCATCATATCCTTTTGCAACTTGCCTTCTGCCATTTTGCTAAGAACCGGATAAGCCATTTTATATGCAAGGTCGGTCCAATATTTGCGATCGGTGTTTTTATCCTTTTCCAGATGCCTTACGTATTCACATGCAGCCAGAAGGAACGCTCCGGTTCCAAAATCAGACGTTGAGTTTTTATCCACTACTTGTCCGGGAATTGCCTTCTCTCCAATTGGTTGCACATATCCTACCCTTCCGTCTTTCTGCAATGCTGTTTTGCTCAGATATGTCCATCCTTTTTGTGCAGCCTCCTGATATTTGGGATCTGTAAGAAAGCCATTGTTTATACCCCATAACAGGCCGTAGGTGAAGAACGCGGTGCCGCTGGTTTCCGGACCGGGGGCATGCGCTTCATCAAGCATCGAGCGGCTCCAGTATCCTCCCGGCTGCTGTGATTCTACCACGGCATCGGCGAGCTCCTTGAAGCGCTGAGTGAAGATATCCCGGTGAACATAGTCTTCAGGTAGGTCTTGAAGCACTTTCGCAAGTCCGGCAAGCACCCATCCGTCGCCTCTTGCCCAGAAATCTTTCTTTCCGTTGGCGCTCTCATGCTTTGGATACACATATTTGGCATCCCTGTAGTAGAGATGTTCGTCTTTGTCATACATTAGACTGTCGGCATACGTGAAATACTCATACAGCTTGTCAAGATATTTTTGATTTCCGGTGATTTTATAGAGTTTTGTCATCACCGGCATCACCATATACAATCCGTCGGCCCACCACCAGTAATCTTTCTCAGGGGTTGACAGCTGATGTTCCATCACTTCGCGTGCGCGACGGATTCGTCGGTCGTCAGGAAGGATATTATAGAGGTCTGCGTAAGTCTGAAAGCAGATTTGCCAGTCTCCGAAGAGGACATGATCCTGAGATTCTCCGTAATTGGCATATTTCCATTTGCTTTTATCCTTCCCTTTGGCACCTTTCCATTCATTGTGATTAGCCCAGTCTTCAGAGTATTTAAGCCAATCTTCATTTCCGGTAAGCCGAAAAGCCTCCATGTTTCCTGTATGGTAAGCAGCTATATTCCAGAAAGAAGTTGTCTCCGGAGGATTGTTTTTTTGCCAGTAATCGTTCACTTTAGATATGATATCCCTGACCTTTTCAGCTTCATTGGCATTTCGGGCGGAAACTGCAGGAAATACAGTAGTGAATAATATCCAGATTAATGAAAATCTCGTTATCTTTGTCATGTGGATTTGATGTCTTTGGGTTAGCTCAATAATTTTAATGCAAATTTAAGCAAAAAACATGAAACTACAATTAAATAAATTGTTTTGATTCGTATTTTCAATAAATTTTCCACCTATTCAGTAATCATTTCCTGAATTTAAGGTATTGGGAATATAAAATTAAAAATTCTCCATTTTGTTGAAAATTATTATTAAATTTGTAGTCTAAACAATGTCATTATGAAAAAAATATTATTCTCACTTTGCCTCGTGTGCGCCACTTTGACTGTGCATGCGGATAGTGCCGGTGACCGGGCCGGCTCAAATGTAGATATAAAGTTTTACACTCCGGAGATTGTAAGGGTTACAAAATATCCTTACGGCGCAGATGCAAAAGATAGAACATCTCTTGTAGTGATAGCAGAACCGGAAGATGTAAAGGTGACGGCCACCATTGATGAAAACACCACATTATATAGAACTTCAGCGCTCCATGTGGCAGTCGACAACAAAACCGGGAAAGTCCGCTTCTACAAGCCCTATGGCCAACTTTTGGTGGAGGAAGGGGAGCATGGCTTTACCCCTATTGATGAAGGCATCGACAAAGGAGCCTACAAGGTGATGCAAAGTTTTGCTTTGGAAGCCGACGAGCCTATTTATGGAATAGGGATGCTTCAGAATGGAAAAATGTCGCAGCGAGGTGAACATCGCCTGATGCAGCAGTCTAATCTTGAAGATTACGCCCATTTCTTCCAAAGTATAAAAGGATATGGGATATATTGGGATAACTACTCTCCGACAACGATCAACGACAACGAGACACTTGAACTCGAGAGCCAGGTTGGAGACCTTGTGGACTATTATTTCATGTATGGTGGCGACGCCGATGGAGTGATTGCCGATATCCGTTGGCTGACAGGGAGTGTGCCGATGGCTCCGCTATGGACTTATGGATTCCATCAGAGTAGAGAAAGATACAAGAGCGCAGATGAGCTGTTGGAGGTGGTGGAAAAATACCGTAAGCTTAATATTCCATTTGACGGCATCATCCAGGACTGGCAATATTGGGGCAGTAATTACACATGGAATGCGATGGAATTTATCAGTCCGGAGTTTAAGCGGGCACAACAAATGATTGACAAAGTGCATGATAATAATGCTCATATCATGATAAGCATATGGTCAAGTTTCGGGCCTCAGACCAAACAATACAGAGAACTAAAGGATAAAGGGCTTCTGTTTGATTTCGAGACATGGCCTGAATCAGGACTGACTGAATGGCCGCCACGCAGAGATTATCTATCGGGAGTAAGGGTTTATGATTGCTATAGCGACACGGCCAGAGACATATATTGGAAACATTTGAAAAGACTTCATTCGATGGGGATAGATGCTTGGTGGATGGATTCTACAGATCCTGACCATCATCAGTATAAAGAATCGGATCTTGATCAGCCCTCGGCGCTTGGCTCGTATCGGTCGGTGCGCAATCTTTATCCGTTTATGACCGTCGGAGGCGTGTATGATCATCAGCGTGCCGAAGACAAAGATAAGCGTCCGTTTATACTGACCAGATCATATTTCACGGGGCAACAGAGATATGGAGCTCAATCGTGGAGCGGAGATATCAGCAGCAGCTGGCAGTCCTTGCGCAATCAAGTGCCGCTCTGCCTGAATCATACGCTTACCGGTAATCCTAATGTGAATACTGACATCGGAGGATTCTTTGCTTCAGCCTATAATAAACGTTGGAATGACAATACGGCGACAAAAAATCCGCAATATCAGGAGCTATATACCCGCTGGATGCAATTTGGCCTTTTTAATCCAATGATGCGTAGCCACGGTACCGAAGTCTACCGGGAATTGTATTATTATGGGAAAGAGGGAGAACCGGTGTATGACGCGCTTCTCGACGCGATAAAGCTTCGCTATCGCCTCATGCCCTATATTTACAGCACCGCACGCCGCGTAAGCGCGAATGATGATAGTTTCATGAGGGCGCTCTTTATGGACTTTAAAGAAGATAAGAATACTTGGGACAACGGAAGGGAATTTATGTTCGGGCGCAGCCTTCTGGTGTGCCCGGTGTTGGATCCGCTTTATACTCAAGAAAAGATTGTCAAGACAGATGAGAAGAGCGGATGGAATAAGGATAATGCAGGAGCTTCTTCAAATGCCTTTGCTGAGGTAGACTGGACTGAGATGAAGAATTACGAGATATATCTCCCGGCCGGTGCCGAGTGGTATGACTTCCGGACCAATAAAAAATATAATGGAGGCCGGTTATTGAAAGCTGATGCCCCGCTTGCTTATTCACCTCTTTATGTTAAGGCCGGCAGCATCCTTCCGCTTGCCGAAGAAATGCAATATACTTCGGAGAGACCATGGGATTATATCACTCTAAATATCTATCCCGGAAAAAATGCTGAATTTGTGCTTTATGAAGATGAAGGCGACGGCTTCAATTATCTTGAAGGAAATTTTACCAAGATTCCAATGAATTGGGACGATAAGAAGCAGACGCTTACGATTGATGCCCGTAAGGGAAGTTATGATGGAATGCTCCAATCCCGTACATTTAAGGTGGTAATGCCGGATGGCAACGCCAAGGAAGTGAAATACTCCGGTAAAAGATTGACGGTTAGAATGTAAACTTCGTTAATTTTGCTGTATATGAGAAAGTTGCATACCTTGATTATATTGACTGCATCGGTAATTGCGCCATTCGGGGCAAGATGCCAGTCGATGCTATATGACAATGAATTTCCGTTGCAGAATGTGAAGCTTCTTGACAGCCGCTTCAAGGACGCTATGGATCTGAATGTAGAGACTCTTCTTAGCTATGACACCGACCGGCTTCTTGCTCCATTTCTTAAGGAAGCCGGACTTGAGCCCAAAGGAGAGGACTTCACAAATTGGGCCGGGCTGGACGGACACGTCGGCGGCCATTATCTGACAGCGTTGGCGATACACTATGCTGCTACGGGTGATGAGCGTCTGAAAAATCGTCTTGATTATATGCTCTCGCAACTTGCTTTATGCGCGTCGGCGCGCAATGATGGCTACATAGGCGGCATACCCGATGGAGATGTATTATGGGAAGAACTACGGAAAGGGAATGGAAAGAAAGTACGGGATTATTGGGTGCCGTGGTATAATATCCACAAAATATATGCCGGTCTGCGCGACACATATGTCTACACAGGTTCGAAAGTAGGTTTGAATCTTTTCCTTAATATGTGCGATTGGGGAGCTGACGTGATCTCAAATCTATCTGATGAGCAGATGGAAGAAATGCTTGCAACTGAGTTTGGCGGGATGAACGAAGTCTTTGCTGACGCGTATGCCCTGACCGGCGAAGAAAAATATCTGAAAGTCGCCGGGCGCTTCACTCATCACGCATTATATGATAACCTTCATGGCCGCATCGACCGACTTGACAATATGCATGCCAACACGCAGGTCCCCAAGGTGGTAGGGTATCAGCGGGTGTCAGAAGTCTCCGGAGATGAAGATTACCGTAAGGCTGCGGAATTCTTCTGGGATACGGTTGTCAGAAATCGATCTTTGTCTTTTGGCGGCAACAGCCGGCGTGAACACTTTGCCTCGGCAGCTGACGCCAAAAGCTATGTCGATGACCGGGAAGGTCCCGAATCTTGCAACACCAACAATATGTTGAAACTGACTGAAGGTCTGTTCCGCATGAATCCGGATGCCCGATATGCCGATTTCTATGAGAGGGCGCTTTACAATCATATCCTTTCCACCCAACATCCCCGGCACGGAGGATATGTATATTTCACGCCTGCCCGACCGGGACATTATCGTGTTTATTCCCGGCCCAACAGCGCAATGTGGTGTTGTGTCGGCACCGGCATGGAAAATCATGGAAAGTATGGGCAATTCATCTATACTCATCAAGGAGATTCGTTGTGGGTGAATCTTTTTATCCCTTCCGAATTGAATTGGCAAGAGAAAGGGATAAAGATTACTCAGACCAACAATTTCCCTTCCGAACAAGCCACAAGGCTGATTGTAAATACTGATGATGCCGGCACATTTACATTACTCATCCGGCATCCTGAATGGTGCCAAAACCCTACGGTGAAAATCAATGGCAGGAAAGTCAGCGTGAAGTCGACTCCCTCTTCCTATATCGCTCTCAACCGGGAATGGAAAGATGGAGATATCGTCGAGATGACATTGCCGATGCAAATGAAAATAGAAGAACTCAACAATCTTCCTAATTATGTAAGCATCCTTAATGGTCCTATTGTGCTTGGAGCAAGATATCATGGAGATGAGCCTTTGACGGGCCTTGTGGCCGGCGATCATCGATGGGGACACATTGCAAGCGGACCCCTCGTGTCGGTATTTGACACGCCTCTGCTTATTGGAGACAGGAAAGACTTGACCAAAAGGCTTAATTTACTTAAACCTGACCGAAACGGGAATATGATTTTTACAGCCACCGATCTATTTGAAAATGGAGGCAAAGACGTGATACTCGAACCATTCAATGGGCTTCATGATTCACGTTACACTCTTTATTTCCTCTCTATGACGGCAAAGGAATTCTCCGATTATCAGGATGAAGCCCGCCGTTATGAGGAAGACAAGCTTGCACTCGATTCGCGGACCGTAGATGCCGTCAATACGGGGGAGCAGCAACCGGAGGCTGACCATCAGATGAAGACGTCTAAATCAACCGCCGGCAATTTCAATGGCGAGCCATGGCGAGACGCGTCCAATGGAGGATATTTTGCTTATGTGATGAACACTGGAAATAAAGAAAACCTGGCTTTGCGCGTAAGATATTGGGGAAATGAGAATGGCATAGGGCAGATGTCGATTCTCATCGACGATACTCTGCTTGCGGAGGTGGACAATGTTGGGAAATGGAATAAAAACGGGTTTGTCGATGAAGAGTATGAGATTCCCGCTGCAATATTGAAAGGGAAACAGACCGTGAATGTCAAATTTCAGACCGAGAAGAATAAATCTACCGGCGGGGTGTATCATATCCGTCTGCTGAGCAGTGATTTATGATGATGAGCATGGCGAAAAATAAAAATCAGCGATCCTGTCGGGTCGCTGATTTTTTTTCTGATATAAGATGTTTGGGAAACATCTCATATGAAATGAGATGAATTTTGATTATTTCACTACTACTTTTTTACCGTTTTTAACGACGATGCCGTTATAGGAATTGTCAACAGCCACACCTTGCAGGTTATAGGCTTTTGAGTCGGCTGCATCAGAATTCTCAGAATCTAAAGCTTCGACTCCTGACACACTGACTAAGACCTCAGGGCCGAAACCGCCGCGGACATTAGCCTTGCGCACCTTGATGTTGTTACCCACAGGGAGTTCTCCGGCATAAATCTTACCTTCGACAAGATAGACATTTCCTTTTGTATCCTCGCCTTCATTATAGACAACCTGAGCTGCAATAGCTTCTGGATCCCAGTTGGGGAATACTTTGTCGATAGCATATTCAGCAGCTTGCTCATCAGTCAGGATGGTTTCATATTCCTTATCGCCCGATGAGTGAGTGAACTTGATTTTGTTAGAAGCAGGAGATATGCGGTTGCCGTCTTTGTCCATGGAGTTGTATTCTACAAACTTGTCAGCCGCACAGTTCATGCCTCCTACTGTGAATCGGGAAGAAGCGAGTTTTGATGGTTGGTTGATAGTGGTGTTAAGCCATGCGAGACCGGAATATGCACCCCAAGAGCGTCCGAAGTTAAACTTAGAGCAACGTGTCTCGATAGAACAGTTATTCATCACATATCCGACTTTCTTGGCGTTGTTAGGAGCTGCAATAGTTGCGTCCTTCACTGCCTCGTTGACAAACTTAACGCGGTTGAAATACACATCACCACCACCGCATACATAGTCAACAACACCATGAATTTCGCCATCCTCGAAGTAGAAGTAAGCATTGCTGTTGTTGCTGTAATATGTATCCTGATAAGATTCGAGGCTTACGTTCTTGCAGATTGTATTAGAGCCCTTATCCTGAAGAGTTACTGCTCTTCCGGCTGCTGCTTTGCCATCGAATGGCATTGCGTTGCGCAGTGTAAGGTCTTGGAGATAAAGATTTTCCGAACGGTTGAGAAGTGTTGCGGTTTGGCTGATGCCTTCTGCATCAAGAGGAGGATAATTAAGAATAACTGTTCCTGCGGTAGATTCACCGATGATGGAGATATTCTTGCCGTTTATCGGGGTCAGAACAGTTGTTCCGAGGTCGTAAGTTCCATTTGGCAGATAAATCTTAGCGCCGTCTTTGCCTGAAGCGGCCTTGAGTGCAAGAAGGAAGTTTGAAACGTCGCCGGCAGGGATCATGTAGTAGCCGGTGGCGTCATTGTATTCAACGAATTCTACAACATTAGAAACGTTGACATTGTGAACGTAAGCGCCGTTCGGGAATGTGATTGTAAGCCAGCCCGGTTCGCCGTCATATTGGAAAGTGTATTCGGCGCCATCGGTCTCTCCTTTCACCTGGAACTCATCTACCGTTTCTCCAGCTTCGTTTTTGACGACAGCAGTAGACTCGGCAGAGTAAAGACAGCATCCTACTGTCACGTAGCACTTGGCGGATACATTGACCTTGATAGAGCCACCTTGGTTTACGATCCAACCGTGATTGTTGTAATACTTACCGTCGATCTCGATTGCCTCATGATCCTCAACATAGAAGTAAGTCTTGGTGAGGTCATATTCAAAGCGTGAGGTAGATGTGGGTTGTTCAATGTTGGTGGCACGTGCAAAAAGTTCAGTGTCGGATTCAAGAGAAGAGCCTTCAGCCATTTTCTCGGCAGTAGATTTCGTAGAAACGAACCAACCGCGGAATGCCTGTCCTTCAGGAACAGTGACATCAGCCACACCATATTTGAAGGTCAAGCCGTTGCCGCCTGCCACTTTGTCAGTACCGATAACTTTGCCGTCAGTGTTGTAGTAGGTGACAGTCACATCCGGAATGTAATCACAGGCTTCCACTGAAATAGACGGGCAATAAGAAGGTGTGGTGACGGTCAGGACTGCGTCATCATCGCTATTGTAGGTCCAAGTAGTATATGTGCCGCAGTTGCCGTTGCAGGGAAGAGAAGCGAGCACTTTGTCGCCGTTCTTGATGACAGCGCCCGAACCGTTGTATTGGCAGTTGCCGAAAGTGAATCTTACGGAACCGTCTACCGGGACAACCACGGTTGAGGTATTGTAGCCGTGCTTTTCGTCATGCCATGTGCCTTCGACTGTCACGCCTTCCGGAAGAACGCCGTCGGCCGGTTTCACCACTGTGTAAGGATCTGTGGTGAAATCAATCTGGAAATCGGTGAAATGACGTTCTTTTTTGATGTAGGGGTTGACAGATATGCCATAAAGTCTGAAACCTTTGCTGCAGCTCATGTTTAGAATCACGTCACCATCAGCCTTTACACGTACTGATTGCTTGGACCCGTCTTTTTGACCGGTCAATTCTGTTGACAGATCTTTGGTGATATTATCTGATGTCACGGTTGCTGTGCCACCGGCACCGGCGAAATCAACGATAATCTCGTCATTCACGCCACAACCCGGTATGCGAACTTTCATTGAACCATTCTGCAAGCAGAAATTTTGGGTGATGCCATACACTGCACCGGAGCCTACGGTAAAATAAATACCTTCCAAACCAGTCAGCGCGCCACCATTGTTAGATGGAAGTTCTTGATTGTCGAGGGCTTTGGCCAACTGATAGCGACCCTTGCTGCTTGATGACCAATAGTCGCAGTTAGTGACTTCATTAGCATGGTTCTTGCCATTTGTAAGACTCCAGGAACGCGGAGTAGTGATGTGTCCGCTTCCGGTTTCCTCAGCCCATGCTGACGTGCCGGTGATGAGAGCCATCAACAGCAGCATCGTACTGAAAATTTTTTTCATGTTAGAATTAGTAATTTTGGTTATGTAGAAAAATTTCAAAATCAAAAGATATGATGTCAGGTTTTTCTCGCAAAAATACAAAAAATATTGTGACGTGGCAAATATTTATGCAATAAATTGTACTCT
>CAMWJD010000094.1 GCA_947174515.1 uncultured Porphyromonadaceae bacterium | reverse complement strand
TGGTGAGCAATCTGGTTAAGATTGTTCTGCATACCCACGAGATCGCGGAACCACTTTAGCTTCTAAAGAGAGCGACTTAACTCGGGTAGTAGACGAGCAACAATTGTGGTTCAAAAATGGAGTGAGAAATAGGTAGAAACGGGTTCTACCGATTTGATCGGCAATCTTCGGGTAAAAGAAAAGGCGCTCAAACTGAACGCCTGGACTATTATTTCAACTTATAGTTGCATGTCTTTAACTGCCGGTCATTTGCCGATGCAAAAGTGGGAAAATATAGAATTTAACAGGTCTGGGGTGGTGATGGTGCCGGTGAGGGAGGAGAGGGCGGCGGTGGCTTCGCGGATGTCCATGGCGATGAAGTCGGCGCTGGCTCCAGATTGCATCTGGTCTAAGGCACGGCGCAGGGATTCTCCGGCTCGTAGGAGGTCGCCATAATGGCGGGCATTGGTGAGCAGGATTTCCTTTTCCGGATCGTAGTCGTTTGTTGAAGCTTTCTTGAGGATAGACCGTAGGTTGTCAAGTCCGATTCCTTCAGCTGCGGAAATCTTGACGATGTTTTTATTGTCTATGGAAAATTCTGATGACAATATGACGCCGCTGAGGAGATTTTGGATTGATGCAATGGATGCTTCAGTCATTCCCGGGGCAGAAATCTTTGTAATGACGGGGATGATTTTCCGTGATGCCTCGACTCCAGCCAGGGAAGCGTTCATTTCCTTTATCTGGTCGCCAATAGGGGATAGAGGGTCGAGCAACCAAAGGATAATGGATGCCTGATTAAGACGTTTCCGAGCCCTCTCAATACCTATGTTCTCAATTTTGTCGGATGATTCGCGTAGTCCGGCTGTGTCGATAAACCTGAAAAGCACTCCATCTATCTCGCATGTGTCTTCAATGATGTCGCGGGTAGTGCCTGGAATATCCGAGACTATAGCCTTGTCTTCCTGAAGGAGTGTGTTGAGAAGTGTGGATTTACCTACATTCGGCATGCCTGCAATCACTACCGGCACACCTTCCTTTATGGCGCGCCCTGTGGCATATGAAGCGGTCAAACGGTCAATTTTCAAAAGGAGGAGAGTGGCAATCTCTATGAGTCGGCTTCGGTCGGCAAATTCTACATCTTCCTCTGAGAAATCTAATTCAAGTTCGAGCAGAGATGCAAGTTCGATAAGTCTATCACGAAGTTCATTGAATTCCTTAGAGAACGCTCCTCGGGTCTGCTGCATCGCAAGCTTGTGGGCGGCCCGTGATGATGAGGCTATTAGATCAGCTACACCTTCGGCCGAGGCCAGATCCATCTTGCCGTTAAGGTAGGCGCGGCGTGAAAACTCGCCCGGTTCGGCTCCCCGTGCTCCCTTGCGAATCAAAAGGTTGGTGACTTCTCGGATTATCCATGGCGATCCGTGAAGCGAGAATTCCACGACGTCTTCTCCGGTGAAAGAATTCGGTCCCTTGAAGAGTGTCGCTACCGCCTGGTCGATGATATTGCCTGACTCATCTATGATATTGCCAAGATGGGCGGAATGTGACCTCCAGTCTTTAAGTGAGGCACCTTTCCATACGGAATCCGCAATTGCGACAGCGTCATATCCGGAAATGCGGATAAGTGCAAGGGCTCCTTTTCCTGATGGTGTGGCTAACGCTGCTATTGTGTCATCTATCTCGATATTCATTCCGCAGTCTTTTTCTTTCGGTTATTGCTGTTCCAATCCTGGAAGGAAACAACAGATTCTATATCATTCTCAATATCGTCAGGAAGCGCCGAGAAGAAATCCATACCGGTCATTTTCTCCACGTCGTCGACAGTTACGGCATATGATGCCATATTCCCTTCGCATTTCATGTTTGGATATACGAAGCCGATAGCCCTCATAGGGTCTGCATAAGGAGCAAGAAGGACTTTAAAAAATGCCGACGGCACTCGCACTTTATTGGTGCCGATCGTTTTTTTATCTGATGCTTCATATATAGGTCCGGCGACAATCACTACAACTGAATCACGCTTTGCCCAAATGCGTTCCTTATCCTCAAGAGTCTTCCAAGCGCCGGTGTTCAGTTCATGGCTTTGCGGACAGATATTTGCCATCACGAAGCTATGGTGCATCGCCTCGTCGCTCCATTTCTGTTCACCGGCCGGACACATGTGTCCTCGGTCATAGCCTGAACGCGAATAATCGCGTGTGTCCGGGCAACCCTTGAGTTCGCTATCTGTCCAGAATTTGTTGCTGCGTGCGGTAGCTCCTTCCGTCTCCTGTCCTTGAAGAATCCATGCAACGTAATTCGGAGTCTTGTTTTCCTGATTGAAGTCTACTGTGAATCCTTCGTATTCCTTCACAACCGACGGCACATCCTTGGATTTAGTCACTTTATCAAGCTCATTGATGTCAATGGCAGGCCGGCCATTAGATTCACTCTGTTGTGGAGTGTCAAAATTCTTGTCTATCGCACCGGGTGAGAGTCTGTTCCAGAAATAGGCGATTCCTATTATGAGCAGAAAAACTGCGGCGTATTTTAAAATTTTATTCTTGTCCATGTCAATCACTGTATTTCTTTAACCAGGTAAGTTGTTTCTTTGCATACACCCTGGTATTCTTCTGAATGCGAGCCACCGCAGTGTCAAAATCCATTAAACCGTCGAAATAAGCGAACATTTCTTTCATCCCTACGGTATTTAATGAATTAAGATGCCGCATCGGGTAAACTCTCCGTACCTCCTCCACAAGACCCTGCTCCACCATATTCAAGACCCTTCGGTTGATCCTGTCAAAAAGTTCCTCGCGTGGCAGTTCGATAACAATTCGCTCTATCTCGAAATCCCTTGTCTTGCGTTTCCCTGTTCTGAGCGAAGTGTAAGTAGCGCCCGCAGTCAGGCATATCTCGACAGCGTGAAACACTCGCTTCATGTTAGCGAGGTCAACTTTGTTATAGTATTCAGCATCAAGCGCCTTCAGCCTGTCTCTTAGCCAGTCATCGCCATTGCTCTTCCATTGATCCATAAGGGGCAACCGGATATTGTCAGGAACCGTAGGAAGGTCATCGATTCCCTTTATGAGAGCATCCACATACATCATAGAGCCACCGCAGACTATGGCGACATCGCGGCGTTTCCATATTTCAGATGCAATGCGCAGTGCATCTTCCTCAAACATCGCCGCCGAATAATAAGCATCAAGCGGAAGCATCTCCATAAGATGATGAGTCACCCCCATTCTCTGACTCATGTCAGGAACGGCGGTGACCACCGGTATGCCTTTGTAAATCTGGCGGGAATCTGCCGATATTATTTCAGTGTCATGCTCAAGTGCAAGCTTTACGGCAAGGTCTGATTTGCCTGATGCCGTAGGGCCTGTGACTACTATAAGCTTTTTCAAAGTGTGTTCCGTTTCCCGCAATATTATTCAGCGATAATTTTCGCTATGTTGAAAATCACGTCTGTCGCCTTCTCAAGCGATTGTATCGAAACAAACTCGTAGCGGCCGTGCATATTCTCTCCGCCGGCAAAGATATTAGGGCAGGGGAGACCCTTGAAGGAAAGCTGAGCGCCGTCTGTGCCGCCACGGATAGGTTGCACTTTCGGCGTCACACCGGCTTCACGCATCGCTTTCTCTGCGATCTCGATGATGTGCATCACCGGTTCGATCTTCTCACGCATGTTGTAATACTGATCGTTGATTTCAACAGAACAGCTGCCCGGATGCTCCATGTTGGTCTTGCGGCAAAGATGTTCGATCTCGCGCTTGCGGCTTTCGAAGCGTGCTCGGTCGTGATCGCGGATGATATAAGTCAGAACTGTCTGCTCTACACTGCCTTCGATGCCGATAAGGTGGTAGAACCCCTCATAACCCTCGGTGTGCTCCGGCGTTTCCCACCGGGGAAGCATCTGGATAAACTGATTGGCCACGCGGATAGAATTCACCATCTTATGTTTTGCAGTGCCGGGATGCACGTTGCGACCCTTTATTGTGACTTTTGCTGAAGCGGCATTGAAGTTCTCATATTCAAGTTCTCCCACAGCTCCGCCGTCCATAGTGTAAGCAAAATCACATCCGAAACGCTCCACATCGAATTTGTGGGCACCCTTGCCGATTTCCTCGTCAGGATTAAAAGCGATACGGATCTTGCCATGCTTTACTTCGGGACTTGCCTGAAGACGGGCCACAGCGGTAAGAATCTCCGCGATGCCGGCCTTGTCGTCGGCCCCGAGCAGAGTGGTTCCGTCAGTCACTATAAGATCCTGACCGATATAGTTCAGAAGTTCCGGAAACTCATCCGGGCTGAGGAAAATATTGAGTTTATCGTTGAGGGTGATGGTAGTGCCATCGTAGTTTCCCACGATGCGTGCATTGACATGGCGGCCGCTCATGTCCGGAGCCGTGTCCATGTGGGCTATAAATCCCACAGTTGGCAGCTTGCGGTCGGTATTGGCAGGCAAAGTCGCCATAAGGTAACCGTTGTCATCAAGTGTGATTTCTTCCAGACCCATGTCTTCAACCAGCGTTTTAAGATGGCGGGCAAACGTCATCTGGCCGGGAGTCGAGGGGGTGAGGTTAGTTTCTTCGTCGCTTTGAGTATCGAATTTTACAAATTCTAAAAATCTGTCGGTTACTGTCATGGTGATCAAATTGATTAACGGTTCTGTTTCATGCGCAAAGTTACAAAAATATTGCGAGAAATCCAAATGAGACAGAAATATTTATATTTTGTAGAGTGCCGGTAAGAACAAAAATATATGAAATACACCGTTTGACCAATGCTTTGCAATATAAAATATAGAAATCTGACAGAAATATTTTAATTAAAATTTGCGTGATTACGATTATTTTTCTAATTTTGTGCCGTGTTCAGCAATGTTTAGCCGGACCATATCAGAAATTATGAAACTTAAGAGATACGCTGTCGCAGCAAGCTTTTTAATCACCGCCGCATCGCTTTTCGCCACCACTTCTGACAGTATTCAGCAGAAAGCATCAGGTGACCATCTCATATCTTTTGATCTTGAGGCTCGCCTTGATTGGCAGATGGTAGACCAAAATAAAAATTTCGACCGTTCGCAGAGCGGATTTCTCGGTAAATACATTGCTCTGAAGGCTCATGGACAATTGACAGAAGGTCTCACCTATACCTGGAGACAGCGTTTTTCCCGTACTCCAAAAGACAATACTTTCTGGGATCAAACTGACATTCTCGACCTTAACTATAAGTTCGGTAAATTTGATGTCGGAGCCGGTAAGCAGGTTGTCCTGATAGGCGGATATGAATATGACCGGGCCCCTATCAATCTCATGTGTCCTAATCTTTTTGTGTCGAATGTGGCTTGCTATCAGTTCGGAGTGTCGGGCGGGTATCAGTTGACCCCTGACCATCATCTGGCATTTCAGATTTCGCAGAGTATTTTTGCCACGCCGCAAGACCGCAACTTATATGCCTACAATCTTATGTGGCGAGGAGGACGTGACATATCCGAAAATTTAAGATATGAATCTATATGGTCGCTCAATGAAATAGAATATCAGAAAGGGAAATATTGCAACTATGTGGCCTTAGGCAATAAATTGCTCATCAACGATAAATATACGGTGATTGTTGACTTGATGACACGATCATATCCGGAAAACAAAGCTTTCAAGAATAACACATTCATGGGAGAGTTTGCATGGAATATCTCTCCAAAATGGAAGGTGACTGCTAAAGTGTCGTATGATTGCAACCGAGGAATAAACTTGACAGACAAAACGGAAGTGGCCCGCGGCACACAGTTGGTTATAGGTGGTGTGGTAGCTGAATGGTTCCCGATCGTAAAAGCAAGACATAATTTAAAGGTCCATGCGGCGACATTCTGTTCGTTTGGCGATAACCATAATGCCGCTGACATCATGCAAAAAAACACATTTTACGGCTCAGTCGGCGTCACCTGGCATATGAACTTACTTAATATCAAATGATAATGGCTACTTCAACTGCTGATTCAACTACCGACAAGGGTAAAAAAGTGAAGAAAACCAATCCCTACATCAGGGGGATTGTGTGCCTTTTATGGGTACTGGTGATTTTTGGTGTCATAGCCATGAAAATGGGGATAGCTCCCATGATGAAGACCATGATGGCGACAGCCCACGACCTTTTGCTCAATACCTGCTTTTTCCTCATGGCGGTATGTGTTCTCACCGGTGCTTTCGGACGAATTCTCGTAGAATTCGGAGTAGTGGAAATGTTGCAAAAGATTCTTCATCCTGTAATGAAGCCATTGTTTAACCTTCCGGGTGTTGCATCACTCGGAGGAGTTATGACATTTCTTTCTGATAATCCAGCCATCATTACATTATCAAAAGATAAGGAATTTGCAAGATATTTCAAAAGATATCAATTTATTTCGTTGACAAATTTCGGTACGGCCTTTGGAATGGGACTGCTTGTGATCATATATATGGTGAGTCTCGGCTTTACAGTGGAGCCTCTGATTGGATTTGCAGGTGCAGTCGTGGGCTGTGTCGTATCAACCCGATGCATGCAGCGTTTCATACTTCGTTCGCATCCTGACTATAGAGATATTGCTGCTGTGGATGAAGTGTATGATGAAATTAAGAAGACCGAAAAGGAGGGAAAGAATGATGAAGAATCCCTGTTCACAAGAATTCTAAACGCAGTGCTCGACGGAGGAAAGGGGGGTGTCGAAGTTGGACTTGCCATCATACCGGGTGTGCTTGTGATTTCAACCTTAGTGATGATGCTCACTTTCGGGGCTGGTGAAAATGGATATGACGGAAGCGCATATCAGGGGATAGAGCTTTTACCATGGCTTGTGAGCAAAATTAACATTATCTTTGAATGGCTGTTTGGTTTCCATGACCCGCATCTTATCGGGTTTCCGATCACTGCCCTTGGGGCTGTCGGAGCTGCCTTGGGCCTCATCCCGAAGTTTATGAGTGAAGGATGGGTTGACGGAAATGCAATCTGTGTATTTACAGCCATCGGGATGTGCTGGAGCGGATATCTCAGCACGCACACGGCGATGCTTGACTCATTAGGATATCGGAACCTTACATCCAAGGCCATTCTCGCCCACACGATAGGTGGTCTTGTGGCGGCCGTAGTAGCGCATCTGTTGGCTATGTTGTTTCTTTGAATTTAGAATATTTAAAGGGATATAATCTATAAATATAGAAATGTCGATTCCTAATATTGGAATCGACAGTTTTTTTTTGTAATTTTGTATCGGCGTTGGACTGTCTTTCCGATTGCTTCCGGAAGAACCGGATTATTGATTCACCTTTGATGATCATAAGTATGAGAAACGAAAAAGAACTTGAAGGGGTAACTCTCCTTGGCAATCAGGGTACCATATACCCCACAGATTATGCTCCGTCATTGCTGGAGACATTTGAAAACAAACACCCTGAATATGAATATGTAGTGAGGCTTGACTGCCCTGAATTCACTACTCTGTGTCCCAAGACCGGACAACCGGATTTCGGCCACATAAAGATATCTTATATCCCTCGCACCAGAATGGTGGAGAGCAAGAGCCTCAAGCTATATCTCTTTTCATTTCGTAATCACGGCGATTTTCATGAAGACTGCGTGAATATCATCATGAAAGATTTGCGAGACCTGATGAATCCTCGTTATATTGAAGTGAAAGGACTTTTCATGCCTCGTGGTGGCATTTCCATCCATCCGTTTGCCAACTGGGGAGATGAAGAGCATGAAGATATGGCAAAACAAAGAAGAATATCTCAACTTGAGTTCTGATGAAAGATTCGATTTTGGTGCTGAGTGGAGGCATGGACTCCACTACACTTCTTTATGATAGAAAAGATCAAATTGCTCTCGCAGTGACATTCGACTATGGATCTAAACATAATGCCCGCGAGATAGAATGTGCCCGCAAGAACTGTGAGATTCTTGGAATAGAGCATATAGTGATTCCCTTGGAATTCATGGGGAGATATTTCAAATCGTCACTCTTGATAGGAGGAGATGAAATACCGGAGGGGCACTATGCAGATGAGAACATGAAGTCGACTGTGGTCCCCTTTAGGAATGGCATCATGCTTTCTATCGCCGCAGGTCTTGCTGAGAGCCGGAGCCTTAAGAAGGTGATGCTGGCAAATCATGGTGGCGACCATACCATATATCCCGATTGCCGTCCCGGATTCATCGACGCGATGAGCGATGCTATTCGGCATGGCACATATGATGGCATAACCATAGATGCTCCTTATACAAATATTACTAAGACCGATATTGCACGTATAGGCAAGAGGATTGGCGTAGACTACAATCTCACTTACTCCTGCTATAAAGGGGGCGAGAAGCATTGTGGAAAGTGCGGCACTTGTGTCGAACGATTTGAGGCTCTGCATGAAGCCGGAATTATTGTTGATGATTAATGGTAAATAACAATAGGGGTAAGTAGCTGATAAAATTGATATATGCAAGATTGATGCAGGTTTGTTTTTACATATATCGTTTAATTTTTGTCAGCTGCTTACAGGAAGAATATTTATGTATTACGTAAAGAAGAGACTTGAAATATCAGCCGCCCACATGCTGTCGCTGCCATATGAAAGCAAATGTAAGAATTTGCATGGTCATAATTGGGTGATTACTGTAGAATGTAAAGCAAAAGAGCTTAACGAGGCCGGCATGGTTGTCGATTTTACTAAAATCAAAGAACTTGTGTCCGGCACACTTGACCATGCCATACTCAATGACGTGGTTCCTTTTAATCCGACAGCAGAGAATATCGCAAAGTGGATTGTAGACTCTATTCCTGAATGTTACCGCTGTGAAGTGCAGGAATCGGAAGGGAATATCGCAGCTTTTGAAGAAGATTGAAATGAAAAAGATCAACGAAATTTTCTATTCACTTCAGGGTGAAGGGCATCATACGGGTTATCCGTCGGTGTTTATCAGATTTTCCGGTTGCAACCTTCAATGTCCGTTTTGTGATACACATCATAATGATGGAGTTTTGATGAATGACACCGACATAATCCATGCAGTCAATCTCTATAAAGCGGATTGGGTTGTGCTGACCGGGGGAGAACCATCATTGCATATAGATAAAGATTTTATCCGGCTTCTTCATCAGGCCACCGGAAAAAAGATTGCGATCGAGACCAATGGCTCCAATCTTTTGCCTGAGGGAATCGATTGGGTCACAGTGTCGCCAAAGGTTGGAATTGAGGATATGATAGGGAATCCGGAAATTAAAGTAGGAATTGCGGACGAGATCAAGGTGGTGGATGTTGGTCAGAATCTGGAACCCTATTTTGATCTTCCTTGCAGAGGAGATAATACTCTTATGTATCTGCAGCCGTGTTATGTGGCAGACAAGAAGACGAGAGAGTCTAATACTATGAGGACAGTGAAAAGAGTGCTTCAGGATCCACGTTGGACCCTTAGTCTTCAGATACATCGTTATCTTGGAATCCCCTGATTTTTAGGTTCCGTTTCAAAATATTCGGAGCCTTAAGGGGCGAAGGGTGAAGTGATTTACGAGACGGGCTCTTAGCCAAAGGATAAGTGTCATTTAGCAATTCGGATTATTCTTGCTCCCTGGATCCTCTTGATATTTCTTTTGATGTAATTTTCAAAGGGTAATTCTTCTAATGTCACATTCTCTTTAGATGGCGACATTTGAATCAGCATCAGATTGTCTCCATCCCATGTCAGAATTCCCATTTCGCGACTGTCCAGATTATAGTCAGGAGTAAGCAGAAATACAATATCACCTTCTTTCGCTTGCGATTTGTATCTCGCAGGGTTTGTCAGATTGCCATTTGAAATGAAAGGTATCTGATGGTTTCTGAATCCCATTTCAAGCATTTTTAGCCGATCATAATTTTTTTGATTTGCAAAGGCTTTGAAAGATTCAAGATGAGATGAGATATAATCGATTGATTTTTCTTTTTTACGATATTCAAATCCCTCGAAATACAGTGTCGGGTCAGTGACGTTTCCTCTGAAGATATTGTCTGCGATCCAATCGGAAGGATAAAGGAACCTTGATACAAAGTCAGTGGCGTGCCCGCCTTTGAACATGATCTCTTCATATTTATCAGCAAAGTCTCTCCAATTGGGTGATGTTGACGCCTCGTAAGCTTTTGCAAGTGCGATGCATGAGGAAATCAGGCTTAATGGAGTGAATGAATGGATATTCATGGTGAATTCCAGGGTGTCGGCATCCAGAATTTCAGATCTTAATGCTGATGGAGCTCCTACTAATTTTTTAGCAAAGAAAGCGACTCTGCTATTGGAGTCCATATCTTTAAGTTCGGGAGCTCTAAGTAAGGAATTTATGTCGGTGGTGTCAGATTCGCAATGGAAACTGACGTTATCATAAGCCCGGGCAGAGTTGCAAGTCAGGCAAATCA
>CAMWJD010000093.1 GCA_947174515.1 uncultured Porphyromonadaceae bacterium | reverse complement strand
TTTTTTATTATTCGTAAATAAGTTTAAACAACTTCATTTGCAAAGATATGGCAAAAGAACTAAAGAACTTCACAAAAAGATCAGACAACTATTCTCAGTGGTATAATGAACTTGTAATAAAAGCAGACCTTGCAGAGCAATCTGCAGTGCGTGGCTGTATGGTGATAAAGCCTTATGGCTATGCTATTTGGGAAAAGATGCAACGTACCCTTGATGATATGTTTAAGGCTACAGGACATCAAAATGCCTATTTCCCGCTTCTGATTCCAAAATCCTTTCTTTGCCGCGAGGCTGAGCATGTGGAGGGATTTGCTAAGGAATGTGCGGTGGTCACTCACTATCGACTCAAAAACGATCCTGACGGAAATGGCGTTGTCGTGGATCCTGACGCGCGATTGGAGGAGGAGCTCATAATCCGTCCTACTTCGGAGACAATCATATGGAATACTTATAAGAATTGGATTCATTCTTACAGGGATCTTCCTATATTGATCAATCAATGGGCGAATGTGATGCGTTGGGAGATGAGAACGAGAATGTTTTTGCGGACAGCTGAATTTCTTTGGCAAGAAGGTCATACCGCGCATGCCACCAGAGAAGAAGCGGAAACGGAAGCTCGCCGGATGCTGGATGTGTATGCTGATTTTGCGGAAAACTATATGGCTGTGCCGGTGATAAAGGGAGTGAAATCTCCCAATGAGAGATTTGCCGGCGCCGTGGATACTTTCACAATAGAAGCTATGATGCAAGACGGCAAGGCACTTCAGTCAGGTACAAGCCATTTCTTGGGTCAGAATTTTGCCAAAGCCTTCGATGTGACGTATATGAATAAGGAGAATAAGCCTGAATATGTGTGGGCTACATCGTGGGGCGTTTCGACTCGCCTTATGGGTGCGCTTATCATGACTCATTCCGATGACAATGGTCTGGTGCTTCCTCCTCATCTTGCTCCAATTCAGGTGGTGATTGTGCCTATTTATAAAGATGCTGAAGGACTCGCAAAAATTTCTGAGAGAGTCGACGGCATTGTAAAGAATCTCAGAGCCAAAGGAATAAGCGTGAAATATGATGACGCCGACAATAAGCGTCCCGGATTCAAGTTTGCCGATTATGAGGTGAAGGGAGTTCCCGTGCGTCTTGCTATCGGCGCTCGCGATCTTGAAAACGGTACCGTGGAAGTAATGCGCAGGGATACGCTTGAGAAAGAAACCATGCCTCTTGATGGAATAGAGGAGACTGTGGAAAAATTACTCGAAGACATTCAAAAGAATCTTCTTGAAAAGGCTCGTAAATATCGTGAAGAGATGACAACTACTGCGGATAGTTACGAAGAATTTAAGGAGAAAATTGAAAAAGGTGGTTTCATTCTTGCTCATTGGGACGGAACTACTGAGACAGAGGAGAAAATTAAGGAGGAGACAAAGGCCACTATCCGATGCATTCCTTTTGAAGGGGATACCACTCCGGGAGTATGCATGGTGACAGGCAAGCCCTCTGCACGCAGGGTTATTTTCGCACGTTCCTATTAAACGCCAATCCCATATTGTAGCAACGAAATGAAGAAGACAGTTTTGCTTCTCTTTGCCTTCGCGGGGATATCATTATCTTCAAGTGCCGCATCGCTTGATGCAAAGGATTATTGTGACTTAAAGATATGTCGTCCGGCCGGAATAGGAGAGATGCGTCCGCTTGCCGATGGAAAGACATATAGCATGGTAAGCAAGGACGGTAGAAAAATTGAGATTTATAGCTATGAGACCGGAAAGAAAACCGGTACTCTCTTTGATTTGGATGCAGTGAAAGGAGAGTTGAAAATTGATTCTTTTTCAGGCTACCAGGTCTCTGAAAACGGGCGTAAGATACTTTTATGGAATGATGTCAAAGGTATCTGGCGATACAGTTTCACAGCTGAGTATTATGTCTACGACACTATGCGCGGCACAATGCAGAGAGTGTCTTCGAAAGGCGCGCAGCGGGGAGCCACCATGTCGCACGATGGTCTGCGGGTGGCTTATGTCAGGGATAACAATATATTCATCTCAAATCTTGATTATAAGACTGATATAGCAGTCACTACCGATGGTGAAGTCAATAAGATCACCAACGGGGCACCGGACTGGGTATATGAAGAAGAATTTGGAATTCAATGCACTTTATGCTGGAGCGGTGATGATCAGAACCTTGCGTTTGTGAAATGGAATGAGACGGAGGTCCCGGCGTATAGCTTTGATGATTATCGCTCGTTTTGTGAGAAGGATCCTTTGGGAGATCCCTATCCCGCATCATTTACATATAAATATCCTCTTCCCGGCTATCCTAATTCACAGGTGTCAGTGCATGCTTATGATCTGAATTCCCGTGTGATAAAGGAAATGGATCTAAAGCTCGGAAAGGATGATTATGTGCCGGACATTCAGTTTGACGGCAAGGGTGAGAGGCTCATGGTGATGAAGCTGAACAGAGATCAGAACGATCTGCGCATTTTCAGTGTCAATCCTGCTTCGACTGTCGCAACACAGGTCTACGCAGAGCAAAGTAAGGCATGGATAGACAGGGATGTTTATGCCATGGTGACTTATGGAGCCGACTCATTTGTCATTGCATCTGACAGGAGCGGATGGACCCATCTTTATGAGTATAGCTACAACGGAAGGCAACTGCGTCAGATCACAAACGGCGACTTCAATGTCACGGCTTATTATGGTAAATCAGCTGCCGGTAATCATTTCATGCAGACCACTAAGCTCGGTGCTGTGAATAGAAATGTCGTTTCTGTTGATGCAAAAGGGATTGTGAAAATTCTTCACGACACACCCGGATGGGAGTCTTGTGAGTTTAGCAAGGACTTTTCTTACTATGTAAGGAATTGGAGTGATCTCAACACTCCACCGCAGTTCACCGTATGGAGCACATCGGGCAAAAAGGTTTCAGAACTTGAAATGAATGTGGCTTATGCCGCAAAATATGCAGGTGCACCCAAATTTGAACTTACTTCCGTGAAAAATGATCAGGGGGAGAATATGGATGCAATGATAATGAAGCCTGCCAACTTCAGTGAGGCTAAGCAATATCCTCTCATGATGTATCAATATAATGGTCCAGGATCGCAGGAAGTGACCAATAAATGGCATCTTGATGGCTTGAACTATATAGCGCAGTCTGGATATGTCGTTGCTGTGGTAGATGGCCGTGGCACAGGTGGCAGAAGTGCGGAATGGAGTCAATGTGTCTACCTGCACCTCGGAAGATATGAGACTCAGGATCAGATTGCCGGCGCTAAGGCCATAGGGCGTTTGCCATATGTGGATGCGTCAAAGATGGCTCTCTTCGGGTGGAGCTATGGAGGATATATGACGTTGATGGAGATGTCGGCAGAAAATTCTCCCTTCAAATGTGGTGTCGCAATGGCGGCGGTGACAGATTGGCGATGGTATGATTCTATCTATACTGAGCGCTTCATGCGGACTCCGGCACAAAATGAATCAGGTTATAATGAGGCCTCCGCAATCGGAAGAAGCAATAGATTGAAAGGAAGGCTTCTTATAATGAGCGGATCAAGTGATGACAATGTGCATTTCTACAATACGCTAAAATACACGTCGAAGCTTAGTTACGAAGGACAGTTATTCGATATGATGGTATTTACCGGAATGGATCATTCGTTGCGAATATGCAATGCAAGAACTCAGCTTTACAGGAGAATTGTAGATTTCCTTGATACTAATTTGAGAAACTAATTTCAGAATTTTTACACACCATTTCATATGGAAGACTTGAGGAAAATCAATAGTATGCAACTATACTACCTATGGCGTAATCTTGCCATATCCCTTCTATGCATAGGAGTGATAATGGGCGGTTCGCATATGTTGCCGTTTTATATGGCGCCGGTATTGTCATTGTTGCTGTGTGCGATTCTCTACACCATGCTTTGGAACAATAGGGCGCATGGAGAAAACGGGTGCATGGTCGTAGTCGAGACCATGCTTTATAGCCTTATTTGCTATACTTTCATAAGTGTGCTTTTGGTGGTGGTTCAAGTTCTTGATCTGTATCATTTCCCGAATGAAATAATCTTCTTTAATGATCCCTATCTTCCGTCGTTGATTTTGCTCCCTACATTATTTATAGTTTCTCTATTTGCTCTGCTCTTTAAGAATTCCATGCCATCTTATCGGCAATTCAGGAGTGAATATGGCAACATAAAGGAACGTGGGTATTTTGGCTTTATCACGAGTAAGGAAACCGACTTTCAGCTTAAAAATATCGCGATTGTATTTTCTGTATTGGCTTGTGTGGTATGGTGGTATTATCTGTGCGAATATGTCAGCATTAACCGGAATGGACGTGACTGGTATGTGTTTTTGTGGATAGTCATCATAATGGTGATTCTTGACGAGATTTACTTTATGATCCGTTATTACAATCTCTATCTGGATCTTTTGGAGCATAATGAGATAATAACACCTGAAGAATTGCGCGATGTCACAGCAAGAACTTATCTGCGATTTTATGTCATATGCGGAGAGTATGTATATATAGACAAAAATGCAGTCGACCGTCTGAATAAAGTCAAGGGTGTTTATGATTCGCCGTTTATAACCAAAAGGACAGTCAACGGTATTCCTACATCAGATGTAAGGCAGATTGTAGAGAAAATGACCGGACAGAAGGGTGGTGAACTTCGGTTTTTCTTTGGCCGTCCATTGGCGGGGGTCGATAAGCACACTCTTTTGAGATATTTTTATTTCCTTGATGGCGATATTTCAGACTATAAGGATATGGGAATGGATGGAGAGTGGGTTCACTTTGATGATATAAAAAAGGTTTATAGTGAAAATCCTACGAAAGTAGCGACAAATGCACTCAATGACTTGTCACGATTATCGACAATAATCCTGACAGAACGAGTCTTTGACGAGGACGGCATACGCAAAAATCGTATTAAATCTTATAAAGGAAGTTTCTCTCTATCCGACGTGAGACGCACGAAGATCGACCTTCAAGACGACAAGTGGATAAAAATATCTCAGTTTAACAGCGATATGAGATTTTTTAAGATTAAGAAATTTCTTCGGGAATTATCCGGTAGCGGATCAAAGCGGCAATTCCAGAAAAAGCAGTAAGATTTATGAAGTCAAACCACCAACCGGAACTGATAGCAGTAGTTGGTCCGACGGCATGTGGGAAAACGTATAGGGCGGTTCAGATTGCCAAGGCTTTTGATGGAGAGATCATAAGTGGCGACAGTCGGCAGATATATCGCGGCATGGATATCGGAACCGGAAAAGACCTTGATGAATATGGCGATGTCAGATATCATCTCATCGACATTGCGGATGCCGGTGACAAATACAACTTGCATAGATATTTGCAGGATTTCAATAAGGCAAAAGAAGATATCTTAAAACGGGGGAAATTGCCGATTCTTTGTGGTGGCACCGGGATGTATGTGGAAGCGGCGTTGTCAGGTCTGATCATGCCTGAAGTGGAACGCAATGAAGAGTTGAGAAAGAGTTTGTCGGGAAAGTCACTTGAAGAGCTGACGCAGATCCTCGCCTCTTATAAAAACCTTCATAATACTACCGATGTAGATACACGCGACAGAGCGCTGAGGGCAATAGAAATACAGCAATATTACTCTGAGCATCCGGATGAGGCGGCTAAAACCGACAGATCGTCGGCCCATCCGGTGAATAGCGTTGTGATTGGACTTGAAATCCCACGCGACGACAGGCGCAAAAGAATAAGCAAGCGTCTTGATTCTCGACTTGAAGAGGGAATGATCGATGAAATCAAGATGCTTATCGATTCAGGCGTAAATCCCGATGATTTGATATATTATGGTCTGGAATATAAATTCGTCACATTGCATGTGTT
This sequence comes from uncultured Porphyromonadaceae bacterium, assembly GCA_947174515.1. Classification (GTDB taxonomy): domain Bacteria; phylum Bacteroidota; class Bacteroidia; order Bacteroidales; family Muribaculaceae; genus Lepagella. The sequence goes on along the minus strand of CAMWJD010000093.1, from coordinate 4,504 downwards.
GGGTCAACTGAGTTTTTCCGAGATGAAGCGCCAGCTTGAAATAGCGATACATCAGTTTGCAAAGCGTCAGATGACATGGTTCCGAGGTATGGAACGTCGTGGAATTCCAATTGTTTGGATACCTTATGACCTTAATGATGATGATTTTATTGCCTCTGTAGGGGAATTATTGAATTTTAATCCTTAAAACAGTCAAATAATTACTTTCTGTTATTGTAAAAACGGATATAAATTATTAAATTTGCAGATAAGTAATCCGAATATTGATAAAAATTTTTTAATAACCGATTTCACTCATAACTATCATGATACTTGCAAGCATTTTTGATGCATCTCAATTTTTCCAGTGGTTTGTGGAGAATGCCAACTATCTTTTTGTTTTTCTCTTCATGATGATTGAGAGCTCCTTCATTCCGTTTCCAAGTGAAGTGGTGGTTCCTCCGGCTGCATATTTGGCTTGCACCAACATGGGAGTGGGCGGAGACATGAATATTTTCATGGTGGTGATTGTAGCCACGTTAGGAGCTTTGTGCGGTGCGTTTATCAATTATTTTCTTGCCCTTTGGGTCGGTCGTCCGATAGTGTATGCCTTTGCCGACAGTAAATTTGGCCACGCATGCCTGATAGACAGGGCAAAAGTGGATAAGGCGGAGGCCTATTTTGACCGGCATGGAGCAATCTCTACTTTTGTGGGTCGTCTGATCCCTGCGATACGGCAGCTGATTTCCATTCCGGCCGGATTGTCGAGAATGAATATTGGGATATTCGCAATTTTTACCGCTTTAGGAGCCCTTGTATGGAATGCTATATTGGCTGCCCTTGGCTATTGGCTCTCACTTCATGTAGCTCCACAAGATCTGTTTGAGAAGGTTGAGCAATATAATGGATATCTCACCTATGCAGGATATGCTTTATTTGCATTGTGTATTCTCTATATTCTTTATAACACTTTCAAAAAGAAAACCTATACTACGCAAAAATGAAGATTTCGCCATCACTGCTTGCTGCTGATTTTCTTAATCTGAGCAATGAAATAGACAAGATCAATGCTTCGGAGGCTGATTACCTTCATTTAGATGTGATGGATGGAGTATTTGTCCCGAATATTTCATTTGGATTCCCGGTCCTTAAAGGGGTTGCCAAGGCGTGTAAGAAGCCACTTGATGTGCATATGATGACAGTGGAGCCCGACAAATGGATATCTCATGTCCGTGATCTTGGGGCTGAAATAATGAATGTGCATCAGGAAGCCTGCCTCCACCTCTATAGCACAGTGCAGCACATACATCAGGCAGGAATGAAGGCCGGCGTGACTCTCAATCCTGCCACTCCGGTCGAAACATTGACTGATATCATAAGGGAAGTGGATTTGGTGCTGTTGATGTCGGTGGAACCGGGATTCGGTGGTCAGCCATTTATCAAGTACACCACTGAAAAAGTAAAGAAATTAAAAGAACTCAGAGATGCAAGCGGTTCGAAAGCTATGATTGAAGTCGATGGTGGAGTTAATGAATCGACCGGGCAACTTCTGGCGAAGGCTGGGGCTGATATTCTGGTGGCCGGCAGTTATATCTTTGGAAATGAAGATTTGAACGCTGCTGTAAAAAGACTTAAATGTTTGTAAAATATTATATTTTAACACTTATTCAACATATCATGAAGTTTATTGTCAACAGCACATTGATGATATTAATGTTAGGGTTCCTGATATCTTGTAAAAATGACCTGGATTCATTTGCGGATGGGAATCATCGTAATAAAAATAATAAAGATCTCCCGGCCATGCGTAGCATGAAACTCTCTTTCGGCGGAGATTATATCAGTGAGTCTGAAGAGTCTTTGATGAGGGCTGAAGACGGTAACACATTTATTGGAATAAATGTATTCAGGACTGCATTGAATTCTTCAAATGAAAACGAAGAAAAATATGCGTATGGTGTCTTTACAAATAAGGATGACATAACGGTCGATCTTATGACCGGTTTCTCATATAGATTTGAAGCATCTATCTTGATAGAAAAGGAAGATAAACTATTCAAGAACAACAATGCCTATCGCAATCCTTTTCAAATTAGCGATGGCGATCATAATTTGATAAAGCCCGCGGGAAATGGCGATTTCAAAGAAACGAATTTTAATAAGTTTATTTATTCGTATTTATCTACAGCGCAAAATGGAGCGTTGCTTGAAAATTCAAAAAGGGATTATCTCTGTCAGTTATCTTTAGGAACTGCCTATACTGATAATGGAGGGGATGATTCTCCCCGATATAAGTATTCCTTTAATCCGAGGGTAAAAAGATTTTACGGAACCGCTTCAATCGAACTTAATCCCTGGGTGGCTCAGCAAAATGAGGAGATAAGGTTTGGTATGAAATACATGTGCTTCGGATTGCGTCTTGAGCTGGTGAGCATCCCATCAGGCACCATCAAAGTGGAGGATATTACTCCTAAAGACGACGTATTCAGAGTGCAGAATGACGCAAACATGGTGTTTGGTAAGAATTTTGCATTAAGTGAAGACAACAAGGAATTCAACGGGTCATTCTCGATCAATAATCTTGCCGGTGCATATGCTGATATGGATAACTATTCTGAAAGATTGACATTGCAATTCACTTGGAACAAAGGAGTTGGTGTGGATCCCGAATCTTTCACTAAAGTCATAGAGATCCATCCCAAGAAGAGAAAGATATTAAGAATAAATATTAACGGGACTCCAACAGAAAACACCAAAGGAAATATCATTTTGGAGATGGAAGACTCTACTCTCACAGATGAGGAAGCAGAGAATATCCTGTATGATTCCGATAGCAAATGATAATTTATTTTTGATTTTTGCTTTTTACCGGACGTGCAAGAAACTGATGGAATATACTGTTGGAAGTAATGACTTTTTCCCGGTTTTCGACATCGTGTAAAAGACGATCTTTATCTTCCTTTGTCGACGATTCTTCCGGGTGGGCCATAAAACCGATCATCAGAAGCACCATTACCATGGCGATGAGCAGAATTGTAACAAGAAATATTTTGAAGATAGTTATCATTAGCTGTTGTTTTTTATAGTATTTTGCATTATAAACACATAACTATATAAGGAGGTTCACTTTTTATGAGATGATGTCTAAAAAAATTATAATTTATTAAACCATTAAAACTCCCACGTGTTTTAAGTATAAAACCGGCTTCCATCTTATTAGAGGAAGGTCGCATCAAAAAATGGAAAAATGAATAAAATAAACACCAAAAAATCCTAAAGTTATGAAAAAAACTCTTTTAATTCTTGCCGCTGCTCTTACACTAAGCGGTAGTGCAGTCGCAAAGACGAATGCTAAAAAGAGCGTAGAACAAAAAGCGCTCTCATCTTTCATCGCTCAGAATGCCGCCACTCTTAATGGCGCAAGCATAACAAATATGCCGGGCGTAAAATTCGAGAATGGCAATGTCACTGCGATCGACCTTAAAGGAAAGAAACTCCAAGGAACTCTTGATCTGAGCAACTTCCCGGCTCTTACATCTGTAGATGTTTCTGACAATGAACTCACAGCTCTTATCGTGGATAATTGTCCTGCTCTTGTGGAAGTAAACGCCGGACGCAACCAGCTTAAGAACTTCTCAGCTCAGAAATGTCCGCAGCTCCAGACCTTGAAACTCTATCGCAACCGTCTTTCTGAGATTGATCTCGGCGGAGTTCCTTTGTTGAAGAACTTGAATATTGCAAGCAACTTCCTCGTATCTATCGATGTTGCAAATTCAGCAAATCTTGAGACTCTCAATGTTATGAACAACCGTCTCGAACAGTTGATAGTGACAGATTGCACCGCTCTTAAGCACCTCTACGCAAGCTACAACGAACTTCAGCAGGTATCTCTTTCAGGACTTATTTCTCTTCAGAACCTGAATATAAGCGATAACAAGATTTCAAAGCTCTATCTGCAGAATCTTCCGCAGCTCTACACTCTTCTTGCAAGCGACAATCATATGACAAGCTTTGGAATCAGCAACTGCCCGATGCTCAGCGACCTTTGGCTTCCTTACAACTCTCTGACTCAGTTCTCTGTTGAAAGCTGCCAGAACCTCGCATTCGTTGACCTTCAGTATAACAATCTTTCAACTGTTAACCTCAGCAGCTTCAACCTTCTGCAGAGAGTCAACGTAGCTCAGAACCCGCAACTCATGACTCTTGACGTTTCTTTCGACTCAGTTCTTCGTTTCGTGAACGTCTCCGGCGACATGATGCTTAATGATCTTCGCACTCAAGCAAGTCCTGAGCTTCATCAAATCCTTGGTCCTTGGAGCAACTACATCTAATTTCCTATAAAGAGAAAAATCTTCGAGCCGACATCCGAAAGGGTGTCGGTTCTTTTTTTATGATTTATTTTGGGCATTGTATAAAATTCTCGTATATTTGTACTTCAAAAATATCTCACATTTATATATTCATTAATTTTCATTAAGTAGCTCGCAAAAATTAATGATATGATAAAAGCGAGATAATTTTGCGA
>CAMWJD010000092.1 GCA_947174515.1 uncultured Porphyromonadaceae bacterium | reverse complement strand
TCCTTCTTCATGAAGAAAAATCTACTCGAAAACCTGACGAAATATTAATAAAAAATAAGTTTAAACAACTTCAATTGTTGCAAAGTTAATGATAAATTCCCGATAAAAAAAATATAAATTAAAATTTCGGACTTTGCGCGATATGGCTATCCAAAAAATTATTATTAATTTTGCACATTCTTCCGATTATTTCATTTCAACAGCAAAAAAACTTTGATTGCCTCCGTCGCTGACCGGGCTCCGTCAGGCTCCCGGGGAACTGAAATTTATGAGAGGGGGGAGGCTTGAAAATTACGGATATCCGTAATTTGTTTGTGTCTGCGTTTTTATTATCTTTGTAAAAAAATTAGAAACCAAATTTTTAGATATCAGTTATGAAACGATTATGTACTTTTATCTCAGCTGTAATATGCATTATATATGCATATGCAGGCGGAACGGATTGGTACCCGACAATGGTCCTGGAGGAAACATTCGGAAATGTATCCTGCGACAGCTATAACCCTTCTCAAATAGACACCTCGCTCTTTGACAATCCCCAAGGATGGGAATTCAAGGATGCTTACGCCGGGAGCCACTGCATAATAATAAAGAAAGGAGGATCCGTCACTCTTCCTGCCATGCCGGACCTGACCGGCAACGCCTCTTTCTATTTCTCAATAGAGAGATGGTTTTTGGATGGTGAACATGAAGACGAAGATATGACTCCTCATTCCCTTTCCATTGCAAACGGCGAGCTGTCGACCGATAAGTATGACCCCTATTCATCTGGGGGAGCCTATTATATTTATAATGCCGGTCCGGACACCCGGCTGACGCTGACTGCAGCCCGCAATATCAAGATCGACAATTTGAGAGTCTTTTACCCGGCTACCGATAACGGGTCGGGTCCTTCCTATGAATACACGGTGTTCTCCCATGAATCAGGACTGTATTACGCTCCGTTCGACCTCTCGCTTACCGAATATACCAAGCAATTGGCATACGGAGACGACGGTTCTCACAATATTCTGGTATATACCCTCGACGGCTCCGAGCCTACACAATATTCAGAGCGCTATAAGACCCCGATCCATATTTCAGAGACTACCACTGTCAGGACCGCCACTATAAGCGGCAGCGGGAGTCTCGTTTTTGATTCTCCCCGCACCTATACCTTCCCGCAGGCGCCAGTTCCTGAGATTCCGGAGGCTACCTATAACGTGGCGCTCATCCGGTCCGGCACTCTGAAGAGCAGGCTGCTCGATCTTGATGCAGACCGGATCGACGGTCTGGTGCTAAGCGGTCCGATCAATGGCGTCGACCTCGCCTATCTTGTCAGCGGATCCGGAATGCCGGGTCAGATACGCTATCTCGATCTGTCTGATGTGACCTTCGATTATGACGACACGTTATACCGCACCATAACTTATGCCCCGGAAGGCGGCATGGGTACCGTAAGCATCGTCAATTATTACTTCAGTGCCGAGAACGGCGAGGGCGACAAGACAGGCACGGGACGCCCGGGGACTGAAGTCTACCACATCTACAGCAATAACCTGGCATACGCGTTCGGCGCGCTTCCAAAGCTTGAGCGGATCGTATTGCCGAAATGTCTTACTACGATCGGCGCCGGATGCTGCGACAACAGTTCTTTAGTGATGGCAACTCTCCCTGAGGGTGTTGTGGAAATCGGCAGCTATGCCTTTGGCTCGAACGCAAGCAATGTGAATCTTCCCGAATCGATCAGAAGGATAGGAAACGGTGCGCTCGGCGGCATCGCCATGAGCAAAGTGGATCTTCCAAATCTTGAGGAACTCGGAGCACATGCGTTCGCAGGAGCAAAGATCCCGGAGTTTGTCTTCCATAAAAACCTTAAGGAGATAGGGGAAAGCGCATTTGCCGGCTCCATGCTCGAGACAGTCGACATGCCTTTCCCGCCTGATTCCATCAGGACCGCTACCTTTGAAGATTGTGAAAGACTGAAAACTGTGGTCTTGGGCGACGGTGTGAAATATATCGGATCTAAGGCTTTCCTGCAGTTCACCCGCTATGGTGAGTGCGCTATGGAGAGTATCGTCATCCCGGAGTCTGTAGAGGAAATAGGCTATGACGCTTTCCCGGAGCCCATCGAGAAGCAGTATCCATTTGAAGGGGGTATCCGCTATATAGGCAGGGTGGCATATCGTGCCGAAAACGGTATCACCTCCACCTCCATAAAGGAAGGGACCGTATCGCTCGCCGAGAATCTTTTCCAGTTCAACAGTGGACTCAGTTCCATCTCATTGCCTGAATCGTTAAGGATTATCGGAAACGAAGCATTCTATAGCACCGGATTAACTTCCACTCCCGAGATGCCGTGTGTGGAGCGTATCGGAAACAATGCTTTCCAATTCTGCTCAAACCTCACCCGCGTCACGATACCTGAATCTTTGAAATCATTAGGCTTCAACGTGTTCTATGGCTGCGGCGCTGTGTGGCGTCTCGACTACAATGCCACAGATTGCGAGACGGAGTATGGCGTGTTCAATTTCTCCTACAACAACCCTAACAGACTCGAGAAAATCACAATCGGACCGAATGTGAAGAGACTCCCGGCCGGAATATATGACTATAGTGCGGACATCACCGACGTGACTCTTCCCGAATCGGTGGAGATTATCGCTGATCAGGCATTCTTCTATGCCAAGGGTCTTCAGACAGTCAATGTCCCCGGTAAGATAAAGAGTCTTGGAGGCAATGTCTTCGGTGAATGTTCTTCTTTAAGAAGTGTCACGTTCGGAGACTTGGAGGAGATCCCGGTCAATACTTTCAGCAAATGTGTTTCTCTGGAGTCGATAGACCTTCCGGACAATGTAAAGAAAATCGGGGACAGCGCATTTTATAATTCCGGTCTCAGGGAATTCAAATGGCCTGCGCAGTTGGAGTCGATAGGGACATGGGCGTTCTCGGGCACGTTGATAGAGGATATATCGCTTCCGGAAGGGCTTAAACATGTGGAATCTTCCGCGTTCAACCCATGCCCTCTGGTGAAAACCCTATATATCCCGTCTACTCTTGAATTCAATGATGAATATAACGGCGCGTTCTGCATGTTCAATGAAAACATGGGCTGTGTGGTGACATGCATGATGCCTGTCCCCGCGCCTCAGGTGGTGAACTGGTATTGGAACTCCAACAACCGCGTATCGGAGATCCGAGTGCCTGCCGATCTGGTCGAAACTTATAAGAATGATCCCGCCTGGTCAGCGCTTGCTCATATGATCAAAGCCATCGGCGACAATGCCGTGGACGAGATAGGAGGGACTTCACAGGCTGAGATCACCGACTGGTTTGACCTCAACGGCGCCCGTCTGTCTGATCACACCGCGCCCGGCGTCTACATCATCCGCCGTGCCGACGGCTCCACATCAAAGATCATGGTGCGTTGACATAGTTCTGGCTCCTGAGGAGCCTGATATGGATATTAATATAGCGCCACCGTCCTGATGGACGGTGGCGCTAAGCATAGCCGGTGGTAGAGCTTGATTCTTATTATCTGAATTCTCCATTGTTATTATTTCGGTATGTCCTGCATTTTTATTAACTTTGCAGAAATTATGCATTATGCGCAGGTGATTACGCATGATGCATTGTGAATTACGAAATTAATATAGCTATGGCGGAAAAACATCGTTATGCCGGCCTGACCGACAGGCAGGTTGAGGAAAGCCGTGCCACCCATGGAGTGAATATTCTGACTCCTGCCGCAAAAGTTCCTCTTTGGAAACGTTTTCTTGAAAAATTCACTGATCCCTTGATCATTATCCTCCTGATTGCCGGCGCTCTATCCGTAGGCATCTCTTGCTATGAATATTGCGGACTGCATGATGGCCCGGCTGTATTTTTCGAGCCGGTGGGCATATTTATTGCAATCTTTCTGGCCACAGGGCTCTCATTCTATTTTGAGATGAAAGCCGATAAGGAATTCGAACTCCTGAATCAAGTCAACGATGATGAACCGGTGCAGGTGGTGCGCAACGGCAATGCAACGCTAATACCAAAGAAAGATGTGGTGGTCGGCGACACTGTGATACTCAATACAGGTGAGGAAGTCCCTGCCGATGGAGAACTGCTCGAAGCCATATCGCTTAATATCGACGAGTCGACTCTTACAGGCGAACCGATCTGCCATAAGACTACCGACCGGTCGCAATTTGATCCAGATGCCACTTTCCCAAGCAATCATGTGATGCGCGGAACAAAGATAATGGAGGGACACGGAGTGATGCGTGTGCTCGCTGTCGGCGACAAGACGGAAAACGGCAAGGTGTTTGAGGCCGCGCAGATCGACGACAGTGTCAAGACTCCTCTCAATGAGCAGCTCGAACGCCTCGGCGACCTTATCACCAAGGCTTCTTATGGAGTGGCGATCCTGATCGTGGTGGGTAGAATCATCATGTTTTTTATCAGTCATCCTTTCGATTGGATTCACTTCATCACATATCTGCTTCAGACTCTGATGATAGCTGTCACCCTTGTGGTGGTGGCGGTCCCGGAAGGGCTGCCGATGGCTGTGACCCTCTCGCTGGCATATTCAATGCGCCGGATGCTGAAGACCAACAACCTCGTGCGTAAGATGCACGCTTGCGAGACTATGGGCGCCACGACTGTCATCTGCACCGACAAGACGGGCACGCTTACCCAAAATCGTATGCAGATCTATAAAGCTGATTTTTTCGGTAATCCATCAGATGAAGTGCTGTATGAGGGAATAGCGGTAAATTCCACAGCGCAACTTGACCTTGCCGGAGAAAAACCGCAAGTGCTTGGAAACCCCACTGAAGGAGCGTTGCTTCTATGGCTCAACGAGCGTGGTGTAGACTATGCGGCTCTCAGGGCTAAGGCGAACCGCCTTGAAGAGCTTCCCTTCACTACGGAGCGCAAGTATATGGCTACTGTGGTAAAGTCTTCCACCGGAAAGAAAATCCTATATGTCAAGGGGGCTCCTGAGATAGTTTTCGGCATGTGTCGCGACACTTCGGGTGTGACTAAAGCTGAAATTGACAGCCGGCTCCTTGAATATCAGAATATGGCGATGCGCACTCTTGGATTTGCATATCAGGAGATAGGGGAAGATGAACTTACTGTCAAAGATGGAAAAGTGGTAGCAGACCGACTGATATTCCTCGGTATAGTGGCGATTTCAGATCCTGTGCGTGCGGATGTCCCGGACGCTGTCAGGGAGGTGACTGATGCAGGAATAAAGGTAAAGATTGTCACCGGTGACACTCCCGGCACTGCTAAGGAAATAGGGCGTCAGGTTGGTATTTGGGATGATACTGCGGATACTGAGCGCAACATCATCACCGGAGTGGAATTTGAAGCACTTACCGATGAGGAACTCAAAGAGCGCGTGGGCGATCTTAAGATCATAGCACGTGCCCGTCCGATGGACAAGAAACGTCTTGTCGAGACTCTTCAAGGTAAGAATGAAGTGGTGGCAGTGACTGGCGACGGCACAAATGACGCGCCTGCTCTAAAGGTAGCTCACGTAGGCTTGTCTATGGGTGACGGAACTTCCGTTGCAAAGGAGGCTTCCGACATCACCATTGTCGATAACTCATTCTCTTCGATCGGAAGAGCCGTGATGTGGGGGCGTTCGCTTTATCAGAATATTCAGCGCTTCATCCTCTTCCAGATGACTGTAAATGTTGCGGCTTGCCTGATTGTGCTTGCCGGAGCCTTTATGGGTACGGAATCTCCATTGACCGTCACGCAAATGCTGTGGGTAAACCTTATTATGGATACTTTCGCGGCTATGGCACTTGCATCACTGCCTCCTTCGGCAGGCGTGATGAAAGACAAACCGCGTTCTCGCGAGTCATTCATCATCAACCGCCCTATGTGGCGATCTATAATCGGAGTGGGGGGTGTATTCTTCCTGATTCTTTTGGGTATCCTCTACATTTTCGAGCATTACACAGTAGACTCAATGACGCAGCTCTTCTCATTCATTCCGCAGGATGGAGAGGCGGGAATCGAGAGTCTGACACGCTACGAACTCTCGATGTTCTTCACCATATTTGTATTCCTGCAGTTTTGGAATATGTTTAATGCCAGGGCGTTCGAGACCGGACGGAGCGCTTTCCACTTCAAAGGGGCAGGTGGATTTGTAGGAATCGCTTTAGCAATACTGTTTGGGCAGATAGCTATTGTCACTGTAGGTGGTGAGTTCTTCAATGTTGTCCCCCTCCGAATTGAAGACTGGCTGATTATAATCGGCTTCACCTCCTTAGTACTCTGGATAGGGGAGCTCTCTCGTCTGCTTATACCTGATGGCAGACATCGGCCATCTTGAAGAGCGAGGCGTCCCCGCCTTCCGGCTCATCTCCATATACTGTAAGAAAGAACGGTTCTGTCTCTGACTCCTTCAATCTTCGGATTTTCTCTTCACCATGGCAATTGGGTGTGGAAAATTTGCCGTCAAGGATTCCGTCGCTGTCGGTAGATGTGTGGGTGCAGATTACATTCACTCCTAATTGCCGCCTGATCTCTTCCATCCACAGGTCAAGGCTCGCCGTAATAATATAGACTGTCGCCCCTTCTTTTTTATGCCTTGCCAATATGTCTTGAATATCTTTCCGATATTTGGGATTGAAGGTCTTTGATTTGTTTAAAATGTCAACTTTCTTTTTCCCTTTATACAGTATTGAATAAAGACGTCGCTTGGCGTCTCCCCCTTTCAAAACGCCTGTCTTCCAAAGCAGAAGCCAAGGGAAAGCCTGCAATAAGGCAAAAGCAAACCTGACTTTTCCAAAAGCATGACATGAAAAGGCAATGAAAGTGTCATGGCTTGTCAAAGTCCCGTCAAAATCAAAGACAACAACGTTTTTTTTACTCATCTTGATTTTCTTGTTTGTTGGAATAGTGGAATCTGTATCTGTCAGTGGATTGATGAAAGAATTTCAATCTCCTGTCAAGAGATTCAATCTGAGATTTCGATAGTATTATAGCCGGCGGACATTCGTAATAATAATTCAATGCATTTTCTTTTTCGTTTTCAGGGACGCTGTCGATCACGACATAAGAAATTCTTTCTTCGTCGAGGTGTCGTTTCATTTGCCGGGGAAAGGAGCCGGCTACTGTTACAGGCTTTTCCCTGCATGTCTCAAAAAGGTGATGCATATAACTTCCCCTTATCACAGAAATTCCAATAGAGGCAGTCATGGTAGTCAGGCATGCGGCCGCCATGAAAACGGATATTGCGACACGTGCTTTTCTTGTATGCTCCACGCATTGGGAAGCAACGAGGAAAATCGCGCCCACCAGCCAGAGTTGGCAAATGTATCTTGCCCACCAGGTCTGTTCGAATATGAAGCAGCTGAGCAGAGTGCATATGGCCACATACCATATGACGCTTCTTATAGAGTGTCTAAGCCTCCAGGCTATTATGGCGCTTATAAGAAGGATGAAGGGCATAAGGATTGTGAATCCCCCTGCTCGTTGGTCATAAATTGGCACCGAGATAGTGAATAATGACTTGAAGAAGTTTACTATCCTTCCATTTCCTTCAAACACTTCCGGTGTATTGCCGCTCATGATGTCGGCTGATCCTTCTCCCATCAGGGGGTAGAGGGGATGTCCGTATCCAATGGCGTTGGTGATGTAGGGATGATAGGCGAGAAGGGTCCCGATTCCCAAAGAGACTGCTGAAACTATAATGAGTCTTCGCAAATCGGCATAGTCTTTTTTCCACAGGAGCCGGACAAAAGCAAGTATCATCCAGAGGCCGGCTTCAAAAAAGAAATTAAACTTCGACCCCATGGCAAGCACAAGGGTCATGGTGAGCGCTGTATATCCCTGAACACGCCGGCATTTTTCCGATGATGCAATCAGGCAGAACGACAAAAGAACCAGCAGCAGGTAAAGATATTTATAAAAATCAATATAATACACTATCCATTGCGACCACACAACAGGGTTTCCGACAATGAGCAATGTTGTGAACAAAGACTTCTTCCTATTCCATGCTTGCTGCGGGAGGTTTCCCTTGAGGAATATTCTTGAAGGATTTTTTCTTAAAAAGGCATATACTCCGATAGCGACCGCCACAATCATAATGAGATTGATGGCTTTGCCGGTCTCCATCTTTCCGGTAAAGCACACTATCGATGCTTCTGCGATCTCGATTGCCTTTGCATAATGGAGTGGCCAGATGCTTTCGGGTGCATTAATTCCGTCTGCTCCGTCAAAAGGATTCCATCCATCGCATATTGAGGCAATGGTCTCTTGATGATAGCGAATGCCGTCGTAAGATTGATCATACAAAGAGCCTTCAATGAGTATGCATGCCATCACTGTAAGCAACACCAAGACGGTCAATGCTCCGCTTCTTACCGTATCTCTTTTAACATCAAGTGCTGTTCCTGTTGCGATTCCGGCTATCAGGGAAAGAGGGAACACTGATTTAGTCATTCCAATCCCAAGAAAAAAAGACGCGACTGAAAACGAATATGAAAAAAATATTATTCCAAGCAGGGCTATTGCGGCAGGCCATGCAATATCCTTTGTTCGGCTCAGAAAATTTTCAAATTTCATAATTTGACTGATTTTTCAAAGATCGATAATCAAGATAAAAGATATTATCCATATGGCTGCAATTGTCAGAAGAGGCACATCGTTTGAAATGACTTTAGTGGGATCGCCTGAACGGTTTTCCACGATCGTCAGTTGAAGATAGCGAAGTATGCCGAATAAGACCGGAAGTCCTGTGATATAAAGATATTCCGATTCCGGACCTTTGCCATATTTAGGTTGAATTGTGTACATGACGTAGCCGATCACCAGCACTGCACCCAGCATTGACAACGCGGAGTTGAGAAATGGGAGAGTATAGCCGGATACGCTTTTACGCCCCTCTTGCTTTTCGGAATTTTCCACCATCGCCACTTCGTGTCTGCGTTTCGACATGGCAAGAAAGAGGGCGAGAAGAAATGTCATGATCACTATCCATTGTGAGATCCAAATGTCGGCGGCCCATCCTCCCATTACAACTCTAAGCACGAATCCTGTGGCCAATATGAATACATCGACAAGCATCACATGCTTCAGCCATATGCAATAGAAGATGTTTAAGGCGAAATATGTGGCTAATATTACGGTGCATCCTGTCGGAAGAGTCATTATGGATAGAAAAGCTGATAAGATAGCTGTTACTGCGCATAACGCAAGAGCCTCCGGGATACTCACGGCGCCGGCAGCCACCGGACGATGCCGTTTCTTAGGATCCAAACTGTCGCTTTTGCAATCCTTGACGTCATTGAGGCAATAGATAGAAGATGATATAAGGCAAAAGCAAACCGCTGCAAGCATGGTTGATTCCCAACTTTTTATGTCAAGAAACTTTCCGCTGAATATTACGGGAAGGAACACCATCGAATTCTTTATCCATTGGTATGGACGTAGAAGCCGCAGCAGTTCCTTGCATTTGTTTTTGATTGTGACAGGCATTTCTATTTATTTGAGACGGAGTTTCAATTTGCAAAAGTAATCAATTTATTTTGAAATATCTACAATTATGAGGTTAAAAACATCTTTGCCTGACCAAGAAATAGACACCATCTCCCCACTGATATATTCTGTTGCAGTCCTGAAAGTTTAGATTCAACCAATTAGAGAGGGTTTGTGTTATATCCATAAAGACATGTAAGTAATATCAACTGCTAAAATTACCATTAATTACCATTATGGAATACATAACAGAATACGACAGAATTTATGCAACAGACCATGCGGGTAATGTAATAGCTGAAGTGACATTCCCTGCCAAAGATGGAGTCTCGACAATCGACCATACATTTGTTGATTCTTCTCTGAGAGGACAAGGAGTAGCCGGGAGATTGGTAAAACTTGCTGCAGACAAGATTTTGGCAGAAGGGAATAAAATTGCCGCTACATGTTCATATGCAGTTGCATGGTTTGAGCGCCATCCGGAATATCATTTGGTATGCTCAGGTCCGGTGGCGTGCCGTATTGACAGAAGAAAATATAAATTATGACAGAACTTGAAGCATTACAGAGCCGGCACTCGGTAAGAAAATATCAGGATCGTCCCCTGGAGGCAAAAGACGTAGATGCCCTTCAGGCGGAAATAGATAAATTGAATAAGGAAGGAGACCTGCATATGCAGTTGGTGCTCAATGAGCGGAAGGCATTCAAAGGATTTCTTTCTTACGGTTCGTTTTCAAATGTCTCAGACTATATAATGATAGTGGGTAAAAAATCCGAGTCTTTGGAATACAGAGCCGGATACTATGGAGAAAAGCTTGTGCTTTTCGCTCAGAGTATCGGACTCAACACCTGCTTTGTAGGCCTGACTTACAAGAAAATAGAGGGAGCCTTTGAAGTTGGCAAGGATGAAAAGATATTGCTTTGCATTGCCATCGGTTATGGGGAGGCAGACGG
>CAMWJD010000091.1 GCA_947174515.1 uncultured Porphyromonadaceae bacterium | reverse complement strand
GAGAATCCGGGACAGACCCGCTACTGTAATTCCTACAAAACTCACCGACATAATGCCACTGTCAGTCAGACTGATGGGAAGGCGTCGGCGAGCAGGATAAGTCAGGAGACCTGCCAGGACAACATAATGTTTTGTAGTTTTCGGGTTATATTACCACAAAACAGCCGTTCGTCATCCCGTCCAGGGATGTAGGAACATGGTTTGCTGTGTAATATGCCTATTTATAAACACTTGGCAGCAAACCGAAATGAAGCACTGCTTACTGTCATTCCTCTTTATTCTCAGCTTCCTGCATATGCAGGGTGCTGATCCGACGTATATCCAGCATCCCGACACAGTCAATGACTTTCCTGATGAAGATGCATTTGCCCTGGATGAGGTGAAGATATACGGGAAGTCAGCTGCAAAAAAACTCGAGGAGGGAGCATTTGCTGTCAATGCTGTTGAAATCACCGCTAATGTCAACAGGTCGGTCACACTCAATGATATAGTAGATCGTACAGCCGGAGTAAAGGTGCGTCGTGAAGGTGGAATGGGATCTGAATTCGATCTTACCATCAACGGAATGTCCGGCAATTCAATCCGATATTTCATCGACGGTGTTCCATTGGAAACGAAGGGTTCCGGACTTACATTAGACAATGTGCCTCTCAATACGGTAGAACGTGTTGAGCTATACAAAGGTGTGGTGCCTTCATATCTCAGCTCAGATGCGCTTGGAGGCGCGGTCAATATCGTCACAAAGAAATCCCGCCGCAACTTTTTAGATGCGTCTTACGGCATAGCATCCTTTCACACTCATACCGGAGATGTCACCGGTCAGTATTACATACCCGGAACATCGATAGCAGTAAGGCCTACATTCAGCATCAAGTACTCCAAAAATGACTATGTGATGAAAGGAGTGGAAGTATGGAGTGAGGAGGAAGACAAATATATCTTTACCAATAAAAAGCGATTCCATGACGATTATTTCTCACTGTTCGGAGAGATCGAGGCGGGTGTCAACAATACCCGGTGGGCGGATATGTTTTTTATCGGTGTGTCCTACAACAAACTTGACAAGGATATCCAGACGGGCGCCATGCAAAACAAGGTGTATGGCGAGGCATCACGCAATTCACATTCATTCAATGTCTCGGCACGATATGCCAAAAATTGGGGACACGTGTCTACCAGATTGAATCTCTCGCATACTTGGGATCACAGTGAGACCGTAGACACGACTTTCCGCAAATATTCATGGGACGGCACATGGATGCCTTCTTCCGGAAACGAACTCAACAACCGCGGAAAGACAATAAGGGTCTACAAGCGTCCGTTGACAGTCCTTAACGCCGGCGCGGACTATAACGTCAATGAGCATCATACCTTGGCGTTCAACTATATGCTCAACAGGCGCGGTAATGACAGATACGACAGGGCTGACAAATTCTTCGAACCTTCAAACGACATTGTCACGAAGCACATCCTCTCCCTTACATATTCCCAGTCATTCTTTGATCAGAAATGGCAGACATCTTATTTTGTAAAGGATTACATAAACGCACTTTCTATCGAGCAGTCTGATGACTTTACCATCACAGGTTCTGACCAAATCGACAAAAAGAATTCTAAAAGTTATTGGGGTGCTGGGATAGGAACCCGATATACAATATGGGAACAGTTGGCGGTCAAAGGGTCGTATGAACATAGCGTGAGGCTTCCGCTGTCTCGGGAACTGCTCGGGAACGGAACCACAGTCTATGCCAACTTAGCTTTAACCCCGGAGACAAGCAACAATTATAATTTTGGAGTATTCGGAACATGGATGGCAGATGATGACAATCAACTAAGCTATGAGGCAAACGGATTTATACGCCATGTGCAAAATTATATACGTGCCACGGTATCCGAACGTGAGGGAATGATGCAATATGTCAACGAACCGGCCATAGATATCAAGGGATTTGATTTTGAGATATCCTACTGGTGGAGGCGACAGCTGCAGGTATCGCTTAACGGAAGCTGGAACGACGCCCGCGACCTAAAGAAGTTCAAAACAGACGGCAACCCCTCGGCTACATATAAGAACCGCGTGCCAAACCGTCCCTGGATGTTCGGAAACGTCGATGTGTCATATACGTTCAATTCGCTTATAGAGAAGGAAGACCGACTAAGGATTGGAGCGGCTTATCAATACATACACTGGTATTTCCTTAATTGGGAAGCTTTCGGTGCCATTTCTTCGAAAGCGCGGATCCCGACCCAAAATATAACGGACCTTTCCGTAACCTATTCATGGAAGAATGACAGATTCAACCTGTCGCTCGAATGCAACAATGTATTCGATTGTCCGGCTTACGACAACTATATGCTTCAGAAACCCGGACGAAGTTTCTCAGCAAAATTCAGAATATTCATTAACTAATCAAAAACATAGCACAATGAAAAAATTTAAGTTTCTTCTACTTTCTTTCATGGCGCTTTTCATCGCCTTCGGCATGACAAGCTGTTCTAACGAAGATGAACCTAAACCGGATGACGAAGATCCGACCATCATTCAAGACTATCATTTTGACCTCTGGGTAGCCCTTGACAAGCATGGCGGCATGGGCAGGGACGTGCAGACTCTCGTCCGCAGCGTCAACTCGCTCGAAGCCGATCAGCCGGAAATAACCTTCCAAGGTCAGGGAACAGAGGTGAATTCCATACTCTCCCTCGAGACCATACTGAAGGGTGCATACTATTATCAGGTACCGGTATCGGGCGACCGCTTCGCAAAATACACCATCAAGGACAATCAGATACAAGTAGTGAAGGAACGCCGCTTCGATACCAATACATATACTACAAGAAAGTACACCCATGCATGGATAAACGACAACACACTCGTCATCATGGCGTCTAACGGCGACGGCGATAAGATAGTCTGGACCAAACTGAATGCCGACGACATGAGC
This sequence comes from uncultured Porphyromonadaceae bacterium, assembly GCA_947174515.1. GTDB lineage: Bacteria > Bacteroidota > Bacteroidia > Bacteroidales > Muribaculaceae > Lepagella. Next base: position 7,495 of record CAMWJD010000091.1, on the reverse strand, counting down.
ATAATTGCAGAGGGGAATCTCGATGTCAAGATGCCTGAGGGTGGCGAGATCTATACATCAGCAGGTATTCTCAATTATCGTGCTTCAGACAACAAGCTCTTCTATTTCTATTATGCGAAGACGGGGGGCAAGCGTGGCAAGCGCGTGACTCCTATGATGACTGCGGTAATAAATCCCGCGACCATGGCTGTAGAAAGTGATACCCCGTGCTTCCTCGACTGCGAGATGGTGGGCACCGCATACGGCGAACTGCTTCAGACAACCACTTTTATCGACGGCAACAACAATCTATATATAGCATGCGTAACCGACGATGCTGACGGCAACGAACACAGTCATCTTTTGAAAATTCCTGCCAACTCTACGTCTTTTGACCAGAGCTATGACGGCTTCACCGCCGATGGAAAGCTGATTTCTGTAATGTATCTCGGCAATAATAAGGTTATGGCTTATGCCCGTGAAGATAAACTCGGGACAGATATAGATGCCTTCAGCCACTATTATACAGTGATCGATGTGGTTTCCAAGTCAAGTACTCCGGTAACTTTCAATGGCCAGCGCCTTGCCTACAGCAGCGGCAGATTCTCCTCGAGAATGGCTTATGTCAACCATAAGGCATATATCGGAGTCGATGCCGAAGGTCAGAAACCGCAGATATACATCTATGATGTAACCTCCGGACAGACATCTCTCGGTGCGACTATGGCCGCCGGATATTACTTCGAGCAAATCCGTGTGGTAGAAGACGAGAAGTAGACAGTATTAAAGTATAGACAGTTTTTCTAAATTTTTGCCAAAGTCTCCCGGGGTGATGTGAATTACTCCGGGAGACGAACCCACAAATATAGGATAGTATGAAAAAACTGATTTTCTTTCTTTCGATTATGCTTACGGTAACGGTAAATGCCCAGAACCTGCTGAATTCAGAATCAGGGAAGACTGCAATTCTAATGGTACACTTCGGCACTACCGTAGACGAGACCCGCGCTGCAACGATAGATGCTTTAAATGATAAGGTAAAATCGACATTCCCGGGAATAACAGTAGAGGAAGCTTATACTTCAAGGATAATCATAAACCGTCTTGCCAAGCGAGGAATCAAGAAGATCACACCTAAGGAGGCTCTGTTGCGTCTGGCCGCAGACGGATATACCCATGTGATAGTGCAGGGGACAAATGTGATCGACGGCATAGAAGCCGAGGTGCTTCGCCAGGAAGCTTCCATGATGTCGCCGTTTTTCACAGAAATACGAGTAGGACGACCATTGCTATATTCAATTGCTGACTGTGAGAGAACTGTGGAGGTGCTGAAGAATCGCTACAGCGAACATGCAGGAAAAGAAAAGGCTGTAGTGTTTGTGGGACATGGCACCTCCACTCCTGCCACAGCGGTATATTCCCAGATAGATTATATGTTCGGAGCAGCTGAAGCCGGAAATTTCCATGTGGCTACAGTGGAAGGATACCCCACATATGAGACTACAGTAGCGGAACTTAAGAAGGAGCGTGTGAAAAAGGTCTGTCTCGTGCCGTTTATGTTCGTGGCAGGAGATCACGCCCGCAATGATATCGACGTGGAGTGGCGCGGGCAGCTTGAGAATGAAGGCTTTCGCGCTGAGGCAGTCATCGAGGGGTTAGGTCAGATTCCGGAAATCCAGGATATATATATCGATCATATCAGGGAGGCTATGACAGCTCCGGTGGTAGATGCCGCCTCTCAAAAAGCCGGTTTTATAAAGGAAAATCTATAACTATAATATGTCACGAGTCGGGAAAATATCTGTAGTGATAGCACTGATAGCATTGGTGGGGGGATTATGTTGGCTTATATATTCTAATTGGTTTAAGCCCACAAGTATTCTTGTAGTCAATCCATTGCCTGCACAGGAAGCGGAAATAATCCTCAACAACGACAGCCGCAACATAAAGGTAACTTGCGTCAGCATGGAAGAGGCAAAGGATTTCGAGAGCTACGATGCCGTGCTGATGTATGGACGTGGTCTTTATCTCGACTCTATTCAACTTCGTTCGCTCGACCGTGCCGCAGGCAAGGGCGTACCCGTATTTACAAATACTCTTCGTAATTTCAGTTTTGTCGTAAACCATAATCTTGATTCCTTACAGACTGAAAAACTTCAGCTTTATTTCTCAAATCCATGCAGAGAGAACTATCGGAATATGCTAAGATATGTGAGAAGCATTTCAACTCCGGATCGTTTCGGAGATAAGGCATTTTCGGAACCGATAGCCATGCCCTCTAACATGTATTATCATCTTGAAGCGGGAAAATATTTCGATAAAGCAGTTCAGTTAACTGAATATCTCAAGAAAAAAGGACTGTATTCCCCTACGGGCAAAAACGTTGCGTTTGTGTCAGGAGTGAATTTCCCGGTAGAGAACAACCGTGCCCATATAGATACTCTCGTGACTCGCCTGACTCAAGATGGATATAACGTATATCCACTGACTGCCACAGGGAAAGCACGCGAAAGAATGATAAAGGATGTCATGCCGCATGCGATAATCTATCTTCCGATGGGGCGTCTCGGCAATGACTCGCTTATAAATTGGGCATATGATAATAAGATTCCACTTTTCATGCCATATCCGCTCATTCAGTCAAGGGAGGAGTGGCTTGATGTGAATAATCCGATGGGTGGCGGAACTCTCAACGCACGCATAGTGGTGCCTGAGATCGACGGTGGAATGACCCCGTTGTGCATTTCCACACAGGATCCATCGCCGGAAGGATATCTGCTTTATAATCCTGACAGGGAGAGAATGAATGCCTTTATAAGTCAGTTTGAGCGATTCATGAACCTCCGTGAGCAATCAAACTCTGAAAAGAAAGTTGCTATCGGCTATTTCAAGTCTCCCGGCAAAGATGCTCTGCTTGCTTCAGGAATGGAAGTCGTCCCTTCTCTCTATAGCTTTCTTAAAAGACTCAAAAAAGAAGGATATAATGTACATGGTCTTCCTGCCACCCTCGAGCAATTCAGACATCAAATAATGAAGCAGGGAAGCGTCATGGGCGACTATGCTCCTGCTGCTCAAGAGAAATTTATGGATGAGGCAGCCCCATTATGGATAAATAAAAAGGATTATGAAAGATGGGCTAAAGAGATACTTCTGCCTGAAAAATATGCTGAAGTGGAACAGCGTTACGGAAAAGCTCCGGGTTCTCTTCTTGCAAGGGGCGACAGTATAGCAGTAGCAGCCCTGAGGTATGGCAATATACTGTTGTTTCCGCAGCCGCGTCCCGCTTTGGGAAACGATGACTTCAAGCTGGTGCATGGAGTCGATGTCGTGCCTCCGCACAGCTATCTTGCGCCTTATCTTTTCATGCAGAAGGAGTTTGACGCAGATGCCCTGATACATTTCGGAACACACGGAAATCTTGAATTCACACCCGGCAAGAATGCCGGACTCTCACAGGCTGACTGGGCGGAAGTTCTTGTAGGCAACCGTCCGCATTTCTATTTTTATACCACCGGCAATGTCGGAGAGGCGATAATTGCCAAGCGCCGCAGCCACGCAGTGACAGTGACACATCTCACGCCTCCATATGTGGAAAGCGGACTGCGTCAAAAATATAACGCACTGATAGAAAACATTCATGCCGCTATTGCGGATCCCTCTCGTAACACCAGTGCCCTGAAGCGTCAGATCATAGGTCTTGGTTTTCATCGGGATCTTGAGCTTGATTCGGCTTTTTCGGGTACATATACCGTAGAGGAATTAAAGAAAATCGATTCTTTTGTCGAGGAACTTGCGAATGAGAAGATAACAGGAGCCTATTATGTGATGGGCGAGCCTTATTCATCCAAAGACATGAACACCAGTGTTCTTGCCATAACAGCTGATGAACTTGCCTACAGTCGTGCAAGAAAAGATTATGAAAAGGGTAAGATATCAAAAGAATCCCTTCAGGATTTCACTTTTGTTTCCCATCGCTACCTTCCTGATGCGAAGCGGTATCTATCCGGAATACTTGAAGGAAGCGTATCTTCGGCGCAGAATGAAGGAGAGAAGGCATTGGAAATACGTCAGCTGCTTAAGGCTTCTGCAGGCGCTGAGATAGACGCTATGGTGGATGCCCTCAACGGAGTTCCGGTTCGTCCTGCTCCGGGTGGAGATCCGGTCTTGAATCCTAATGTGCTTCCGATGGGCAGGAATATGTATAGCATCAATGCCGAGGCGACACCGGGACCACAGGCATGGGAAAAGGGGGTGGCTCTTGCCGAACAGACCTTATCTGAATATCTGAAAAAACATGGTGAGTATCCTAAGAAAGTCAGCTATACATTCTGGGCAGGTGAATTCATATCCTCACAGGGTGCAACTGTAGCGCAGGCATTGCGCATGCTCGGAGTGGAGCCAATACGCGACGAACAGGGACGAGTCATGGATCTGAAACTTATTCCATCAGAGGAACTCGGACGACCGAGAATCAATATAATGGTTCAGGTCTCGGGTCAGTTGCGTGATATTGCCTCTTCGCGTCTCAAGATGATCACCGATGCAGTGAAACTCGCGTCTGATGCAAAAGACGATGTATATCCCAACTATGTGGCAGACGGCTCGATTGAACAGGAAAAGGCATTGGTGGATAAGGGAGAATCGCCTAAGCGAGCTCGTGAACTGTCGAAGATGCGTGTTTTCGGCCCTGTCAATTCCGGTTACAGTACAGGTATGCTTCGCTACACAGAAAATTCAGGTGAATGGGATGACAGAAGCGAACTCGCCGACGGATATCTCAACAATATGTGTGCAATGTATGGGGACGATGAGAACTGGGGTGTAATCAACAGAAACGTCCTGGAATCGGGAATAAACGGAACAGATGTTATCGTGCAGCCTCGTCAAAGCAATACATGGGGTCCCATATCTCTCGACCATGTGTATGAGTTTACGGGAGCATTGTCGCTTGCTGCTAAAAGCATCGGTAGCAAGACGCCGGATGCCGTCATGGCAGACTACCGCAATTCATACATTCCCCGACTACAGGACACTAAGGAAGCGATAGCTGTGGAGACGAGGGCAACCATACTTAATCCGGATTTCATAAAGGAGAGAATGAAGGGGGATGCCACAACTGCACAGATGTTCGGAGAGATATTCAGGAATATCTTCGGTTGGAGTGCTACACGTCCGGAGGCTTTGAACGATAAGATATATGATGATCTTTACGATGTATACGTAGAGGATATCCATGGTCTTGGAGTCAAGGATTATTTTGAGAGAGTCAATCCCGCCGCCCTTCAGGAAATGACTGCCACTATGATGGAAAGTGCCAGAAAAGGTTTTTGGAATCCTACAGACAAGGAGTTGAGTGCCATCGCCCGACTACATGCTGATGTGACTGCGGAACATGGTGCCCCCTGTACTGAATTCGTATGTGGCAACAGAAAGCTGCAGGAGTATATCTCATCTCGATTGGACAGCAAAAACGCTGAAATATATGAAAAGGAAATCGCCAAGGCACTTGCAGAAACTTCAGGTTCGAAGAGGCTTAAGGCGGAATCGAAAGGATTTATGTCTGATAAGCTCAATGAGTCTACAGCCGATTACATTGCGGTTGTTATTGTGGCGGTGTTGCTGATAATTGTGGTTTTGGCTATAACGATAAGGAGAAAGGAGCGTAAATGATGTGGTTGCAGTTGCTTTTCTTTACAATAATAGGATTGGCAGCGATTGTGAGGGTATCTATTCTCCCAAAAAGAGTATGGATACCTATTGTAGTGTGCTGGGGTATTTTAGCCATATTCCTGACCCTTTATATGAGCGGACTGACTCCGGATGAAATCAACGGCATATTATACTCAAAGACACTTGTGGTGTATGAATTTATAGAATTACTGCTGTTTGTTTTGATTGTGTTTTCATCCGGAAGAGTCGGTAGGATAATCGGGTATTATCCCGGTATAATGATATTGGCTCCGATAGCATTGTTGTCATCGGTTGCATCGCGGTCTTTCCCCGGATTTGATTTTATGATTCCTGGGCTTCTTGCCGGAGCATCTGTGTGTTTGGTTTCGGCTGCCCTTGTTTTTCTGTGCCGTCATCTGAGGTTGGAGAAGGACAGCCTTTATATGGTCTCTTTATTCGGGATCCTGATATGTATAATTTATTATGGAATGCCATGAAAGTAATATCCGAAATACTATTTACGATTTCTAACGGACTTATGATTCCTGTAGTCCTGTTGCTTCTCTATCTATTGGGAAGGGCGATATGGATTCTTGCAGGGCTATATAGAAATATCGAGCTTCACCGACGTGTGTCTACGGCACTTAATGAGATAGTCAGTAATTATTCCTATGATACACTTCAAACTACGCTTCCCACTCTGCAAGTCACGAAAAACAGCATCGTTAATAAATATCTGACAAGAATTTTTGATCATAAGGACGATTCCGCGTATTGTGATCATGAACTGGCGAATTTTCAGGTAGAAGTTCAGAAAACACTGGCAAAATATCGGATGCTCATAAAGTTCGGACCTATGCTTGGGCTCATGGGTACGCTCATTCCTATGGGTCCCGCGCTTGTAGGTCTTGCTGTAGGAGATATTGCCTCTATGGCATACAATATGCAGGTGGCGTTTGCCACAACCGTAGTCGGGATGCTTGTGGCAGGCATAGGATTGTGTGCATTGCAACTCAACCAAAGGTATTATGCCGTATATCTGAACGATCTGGAGTTTATTATCGCTAAAATTACAAAGGAATGAAAGAGAATCCGATTCTTCGCAATGACGAAGAGGACAATCCGATGGGCATGCTGACAAATCTATTTGATGTCGCGATGGTATTTGCCGTCGCTCTTATGGTGGCGTTGGTGAGCCATTTCAGCATGAACGAGATTTTCTCAAAGGAGGATTTCACTATCGTAAAGAATCCGGGTGCCGAGAATATGGAAATAATCACAAAGGAGGGTGACGAGATAAAGAAATACACGCCGACAGACGATGATTCTTCCTTTTCCGGATCCAAGGGTAGGAAAGTGGGGACGGCGTATCAACTCGAGAATGGAGAAATAATATATATACCTGAATAAATCAAATAAACTATGCGAAAACTTAGATGTTTACCGCTGCTGTTCGCTTTTGCGCTCTTGTTTTCATGTGGAGGACACCGAAAACAATCGGAATCTAATGGAAAAACAAATGCAGATGTAGATTCAGCTTCTGTGATAGTTCCTCGTTATGCCAAAGGCTTTAATGTGAGCTATGTCGATGACATTGCGCTTCTTGACATCAATGACCCCGAGAATAAGGAGGCGGAGCAATTTCATTTTGCTCTCGTCGACAAGGAGTATGAAGGAGAAATACCGGAAGGGTATACTCGTCTGAATATACCGGTGGAGACTGCAATATGTATGACCTCCCTGCAGCTTTCCAACTTCCTGAAGCTTGACATTCCGGAAAAGGTCGTAGGGATCACGAGCACCCGTCATCTTCACAATGAAAAGATGAACCGGCAGCTGAAGGATG
>CAMWJD010000090.1 GCA_947174515.1 uncultured Porphyromonadaceae bacterium | reverse complement strand
TCAATGATCAATGATCAATGATTAATGATCAATGATTAATGATCAATGATAAATGATAAATGATAAATGATTAATGATCAATGATCAATGATCAATGATCAATCTAAATTCTAAATTCTAAATTCTAAATTCTAAATTAATAATAATTCTAAATTAATAATAATTCTCGATTATTAAAATGGATGAGTTTGTGTATGAGAGGATTGTGGCTCCTTGCGGAATTGCCATAGAAGAGATATACGGGGCTGAGGAAAAGACTGCCAAAGTATGGAAACTTTTTGCCATGCAGATTTTTTCTGAGGCTAATGGCGATTATCGTGAAATAATGCATCTTGATAATGGAGCCCCTGTCCTTGATGGGATTGCACAACGAATCTCGATATCTCATACTTCCCATTTCCTTGCAGTCGCATCCATACCAAAGACGCCGGACATCAATACTGAAGATTTCAATATGCGTACAGCAATTGGAGTAGACATTGAAAAAGCCGACAGATCACAAGTAATAAAGATACGAGAAAAATTCTTGACTCAAGATGAGATGTCATTGCTGCCGGCAGTAAATGACGATCCGGAGGAAATGACACAGGAAATGATAAGCAGCTTTATACTTGCATGGACATGCAAGGAAGCCATGTATAAGGCAGCGATGGGGGAAGCTAAAGATTGGAGGAATGATTACCGGATACTGTCTCTTCCCAAAATAGCATCAAATATTGCAGAGGCTACGCCTGAAAAGTATGGCAAAGGAACGATTTATATCAAAGGAGCTGCCATAGAGCTGCATCTTTCTGCCTGGCAAACAGAAGGACATATATTGACATTGGCTTTTTCTTCAAAGATAGCAAGATATGATCACTGATTGCCAAAGAGCCAATAGCATAAATATGAGATGGCTCTAAGCTTTCAGCAGGAACGCGCGACACGTGCGCATCATCATGATATCGATTTGCCGGTCACCCCGATTCCGAAGAGCGCATAATCATAATAGGCGGGGTCTTCGGGGCGGAATTTACGCAACACGTCTGTCAGTTCCTCCACAGCCTTACGGTCGTCTTGCTTTCTATTCAGAAGTCCGAGGTCACGGGCAGTATTACCTACGTGGATATCAAGCGGAATAAAAAGCTTTGATTTGGGAATGGATTTCCATACTCCCATATCAACTATGCCGTCATCGCGAACAAGCCAGCGAAGCGCCATATTCACGCGCTTCAGGGCAGTTTGCTTCAGATTGTTCGGAAGCCCCCGCTTTGCGACTACGCCCCCGTTGGCATCCGTGACTATCTTCTGCATCTCCCCGACGAGTTTCCATGCCGGAGCCTGATCATCAGACGTACCGACAGCTGCGCTGAAAGCATCAAGACTGCCATACCGACGATAGATCTCGCGCAGTCCTGCCAAAAGATGCTGCAGGTCGCGGGCAAAGAAAGTCCGATGAATATTCATGGATGGGTCAAGATCAAGATAACCTTCATCCATAATGTAATTGTACGGGTCATGTCCCATCAGGGCAAGCAGGCGCTCTGCATCACGGCAAATCATGGAGCGCTTGCCCCATGCGATATGAGCTGCAAGAAGGGATACAATTTCTATATCCTGCAGGCGATCAAACCTACGGGGAAACTGCACGGGATCATCGGATATGAATTCCGGACAGTTGATCAGAGCGGCCTGCTGATCGAGGAATTCTTTCATTTCATTCATAATGTTGATATAAAAAATCTACATGCAATTCAGAACTTTATTTCCACAGGATCAGACTCCCGGTTAAACCGATCAAGCGCAGTAACCGCGAATCTCATTCCTTTCACAGACTCTGGATCATAGTCTTCCGACACAAGATATTCCTTTTCAGGAGTCAAAAGCATAATAGCCTCGACATTATCCATGTCAAGATCTTCGTCTTCAAGAAAAGAATATACTACAAAGCGAATCTGATCAGTCCCTTTATTCGCGGGAGCGTCAGAATCCCATACGATATATGTCATTCCGTCTTTTTTTGCCATCCTCAGATTCTTGACACGCGCAGGCGCCTCTCCGGAATCACCATATGCAGGAGGGAGGGCAACAGTGTTCTGATGCACATATGCCAGTGAATCAGCCACTCCTTTCATATTGTCGGTGACCCAATATCCATGCCACCAAACATTACCCTTGATATTCGGGAGTTCGCGAGAGAGTTTTACTTTAGTTGCGAGCTCATTTGAGTCTCCGGCCTTAGGATCGGCATTATTCATGGTGCGCTGCACATCCTGCCCTATGAAAACATCCACACCATGACAGTTATCGTTCCACCAATGTGCAAGATGCCGGCTCGGAGCTGCCTTGAAGTCGAGAGTCCAATATAGCTGGGGAGCGAGATAATCGACCCAGCCGTTTTTCGCCCAGAGAAGCACATCGGCATATAGTCCGTCGTAGTTTTGAAGTCCGTTGGAATCGGACCCACGGGGATCAGTCTTTTTGTTACGCCATATGCCAAAGGGACTGACACCAAACCTGACCCAAGGTTTGGTCTCCTTTATCGTACTGTTCATCTGCTCTATCAGCAAGTCGACATTATGGCGGCGCCAGTCCTCGAGCTTCATTCCATCGCCGAATTTAGCATACGAGGCATCGTCGGGGATCTTCACGCCGGCCACGGGATAAGGATAGAAATAGTCGTCTATATGGATGGCATCCACGTCATAGCGGGTGGTGATATCTTTCACCACATCACAAATATAATCACGGTTTTCCTGATAAGCGGGATCAAAGAATATCTTACCGTCATACTTAAAGAAACGTTCGGGATGCTTTTTTGAAATATGATCTTCCGGAAGCACCTCCTTGGGCGAAGACGTCACACGATAAGGGTTGAGCCATGCGTGAAGTTCCATGCCACGTTTATGCGCTTCTTTGACTGCGAACTCAAGAGGATCCCAAAGTGGCACAGGCGCTTTTCCTCTTTTTCCGGTGATCCAGCTTGACCAAGGCTCGATTTCACTTATATAGGCGGCATCAGCGGTGGGACGCACCTGAAAGATAACGGCGTTGCATCCTGCACGGTGCAGCCGGTCGATCTGATTAGCGATGTATGCCTTCAGATGCTCCGACCCCTTCTGCTGAGTGTTCATATATTGTGTCTGCCCTATGATGTGAAGCCACGCGCCACGAAACTCACGTTTCGGATTCACAGCATCGGCACTTATAGGTAGAAATAGCGACAGGAATACTGTCGCCATTGCAATTTTTCTATATAAATTCATTCTAAACTTAAAATTCAAGATTCAAAATTAGTCTCCGTAGAGAGCCTCCCACCATCTGGGATCATCCTGGAGATGCTTTGCAAACCATGCCATTATTGTGGAATGCCAGGGTCTGCGCTTATCGTGATTTGATATGATATGGTTTTCGCCATCCACCTGCACAAATTCCACATCACGACCAAGGATGCTGAGAGCATTGAAGAGCTGTATACTCTCTCCTATCGGGACATTTGTATCAGCCTTTCCATGAAGCAGCAGAAGCGGCGTATGTATCTTATCGGCATTGAAGAGCGCACCATGCTTAGTGAAGAGGTCCGGATTATTCCATGGATATGATTCCGGAGCCGCGGTAGCGTTATACGAATATCCCCAATTGCCTTCTCCCCAATATGAAGTGACGTTGGAAATGCCGGCATGTGAAGCGGCCGCTGCAAACATGTCAGTCTTCGTCTGAAGATATTCAGTCATGAATCCGCCATAGCTTGCGCCAAGACAACCTATCTTCTTATCGTCGACAAAATCATGAGTACGGCAATATTCCTTTACTCCTTCTATTATATCGTCGGCCGTACGGTCACCCCATGCATTGGCATGACGTGAAGAAAATTCCTGACCGTAGCCATATGTGCCCGACGGATTTATGACAAGCGAGACATAACCACGCGATGCAAATATCTGAGGATCATATACACTGAGATATCTCTGGCATGGTGAGCAGCCACCATAGTAATATACTATCAAAGGATATTTTTTGTGAGGATCAAAATCAGGAGGAAGCACTTGCATGCAATGGATAGTTGTTCCGTCGGAGGCCTTATAGCTCCATGCAGAAGACTCTCCGGTATGCAAATCGGGATAATCACGAATATAGGGATCATCTATCAGGCTGATTTTTCCGGACTTAAGATCCATCAATTCACATTTTCCGGCATAATGATAATCAGAACCGATTGCAGATATCCATTTGTTTTCATCAGTACCGATTGAAAATCTTGAAATATAAGGCATTCCAAAATCAATTTTTTGTACATTGCCCGTCTTGGGATCCATGCAATACACATTCAAGTCGAATCCATCGGATGCACGGAAATAGATTTTGCCGTCTGCAACATTCCAAATCGGCTCTCCCTCAATCGACGGATTGAAATCAGCGGTCATCGGCCGTATGGATTTGTCGGCGATCTTCATTATATATCCTTGCACATCATAGTCATTGCTATATTTATGACCTCCATTATTTTTTCCGATAGCATTAAACGACTCAGGGCCACCGGTGATGAAAAGTTGCTTTCCGTCGGGAGAATAACAGCAAGTGTTGAAGTAAGACTCCCCTTTTGCCAATGTATCGGTGGCAAGAGTGTTTATCTCCATTTCAATAATATCTTGGAAATAGAATGGGAAAACAGTCATATCCTGATAAGAGGATCCATAAATCAATCTCTTGGAATCCGGTGAAATATCGAATATTGATGTCGAGTTGCCGGAATATGTCAGCGGCTGTCTTATCCCGGTGTTCAAGTCATATTTTTCAAGATAATATCTATTTCTATGGCCCGGCAGGCGGTCATCGGGCTCGCGCAGACGTTTTACCGTTCCTTTATCTTTTGGTCCCTCCACAAGTTTATGAAGAATAAGGAAGGAACAGTCGGGACTGACTGTGAAATTATTTTCAGGCAATTCTGAAGCCATCAGGGTCAGCTTTCGGGTTGCCACATCCAATGAATAAAGGGAATAAGTGTCATCAGTAGCTACGGTATAAGCCAAAGAACTCCCTTTAGGAAGCCAGAACGCCCCTTTGGGAAGTGAACCATCAAGTACTTTTCCTGTTGTACAATCAATCAACTGCGACCAAGAACGACGATTATCCTGACCATACATAGTGGAATATCCCAATATCATGTACTTGCCATCGGGAGATATTGAATTGCGGCTCACTCGTGTGCCGAGAGCAGACTCATCCACACGAAAACGCTTCATTATAGACGGATCAGCGGCAATTTCAACATCATTGAATTCAGAATCGGGCACAAATTCAAGAGAAATCTCAGGAGCCTGCGGATCATCGGGCATCGACATGAATGTCACGAATAAATCAGCGGTTTCATACGGTTCGAGACTCAATTTCGCCTTCTGCCAAGAAGCTGCCGTGTCAGCGTCAGAGATTGAAATCAGACTTTCCGTCCCTTTATAAAGCTCAGCTATCACATTTGATTTCAGTCTTAGATTTCCCTTGATAAATCTTTCAGGTTGCATTCTGGTAGCGACTGTCCGGATTTCCGCACCTTTCTCTGCTTTAGGGAAATGCGCGATATTAGCCGAATCGGTCATAACATTCACCCATTCCGGACCAATCTTCTGAAGCTTACGGTTGATCGTAAGAATCAGCATATCGTTACTGAAAACATTCTTACTTGCCTGCACGGAATCAGCCGGTAAATTCGGGATTTGGACACTCACTTTCGGCGAAACGCGAAAAGAATCAAACTTTATAGATGCATTTTCTCCTCTCATTTCAGAAAATGAGAGGAGCAATGACAAAACAGCCGGAATGATGGCAAATTTATATTTCATAGTTAGTTCCCTGATGTTTCGTAGGCATGTATCGCCTTTAGCTTCATATGATATATAAGTACGGAATAAGGAATAACGCTTGAGCTCGTAGTGCCGTAAGCAGCTTCTGTGGGGATAACGCATGTCACTGAGTCGCCCACATGCATGTTAGTCAGCATTGTCCAGAAGCCTACGATATTATCACATGGTTTGCACCGATATACACTGTCGCCATAAGCAGTGTTCTTATAGCTTGTATCAAGAACGACCCCATTGACATATTCGCACTTATAGATTACGTCGACTGTCGAGTTATCCATCGGTACAAGATTCGCAGACGTCAGTGTGGTATCATTATGCCACTGTGCCAGGACATATACACTCGGAGCCCAATCAGGTTTTATCTTCTTAAACACTTTATTGCCGACATCATCTGTTGAATCTTGCTTTTGCATAAGATATGTCTCGTTCTGATAGATCCAATCAGCGTAATCTATGACAACATGATTATCATCGCTAAGACAAGATGCAAGAACGGATGCAAGAATCAGAGAACCTGAGGCAATACTTAGATATTTTTTAATTTTCATTTATTGATTAGTCAGAAATCTTTATTCATAGTCTTATTAGTCTAATAAGACTAATTAGACAAATTGGTCTAATTGTGTTTGAATCGCCGATTAAAATTCAACTTTCGGTGCCTTGTTGGCTCCGGCCTCGGCCTTGAACTGCTCTTTCTCCTTGAATCCGAACCAACCGGCATAAATAGTAGTCGGAAATTTTTTGATGGAGGTGTTATATTCCTTAACAGCCTGAGTATAACGTTCTCGCTCGGTGGCAATACGGTTTTCAGTGCCTTCAAGTTGGGTCTGGAGATCAATAAAGTTCTGATTTGCCTTCAGGTCCGGGTAAGCTTCCTTCACTGCATTGACGTAGATATCGAGGGCTCCTTTGAGTTTGCTCTGCGCTTCCTGATATTGCTGGATATTTTGCTGAGGATTCTCCACAGCCTCTGCAGCGTTGTACGCCTCGGTCAGTCCGCTACGGGCCTGTGTCACCTTGATGAAAGTCTCGCTTTCATGCTCAGAGTATCCTTTCACAGTATTAACGAGATTCGGGATAAGGTCGGCGCGACGTTGGTACTGGTTTTCCACCTGAGCCCATGCCTGATCGACACTCTGTTCTTTCTCTACAAGTGAGTTATAGTTGCAGCTCGAGAGGGTAGAAATAGCCATGACTGCCACAAAGGCAATAGCTATCTTGCTGATTAATTTCTTCATATTATATTATTTAAAAGATCCATGATGAATCATGATTCAACATGATATATCATGATTCATCATGGATTCCAGACTATTGTTATCAGAGGAGTTTTTTGAGGAGTGAGTTGAGGGATACTTTTTCAGCAAGTATCTTCTCGAGGTCGTCGACATTCACGCGCTCCTGCTCCATAGTGTCGCGGTGGCGGAGTGTGACGGTATTGTCTTCGAGAGTCTGATGGTCTACCGTGATGCAGTAGGGGGTGCCTATGGCATCCTGACGGCGGTAGCGCTTTCCGATAGAGTCTTTTTCATCCACCTGGCAAGTGAAGTCGAAGCGGAGTTTATGCTGAATCTCACGAGCTTTCTCGGGAAGACCGTCTTTCTTCACGAGGGGAAGGACGGCACATTTCACCGGAGCGAGAGGCGCAGGGAAATGGAGCACCACGCGACGGTCGCCGTTTCCGAGATCCTGATCCTCATAGCAACTGCAGAGCACGCTGAGGAACATACGGTCAACACCAATCGAAGTCTCGATCACATACGGCACATAGCTCTGATTGAGTTCAGGATCGAAATACTGTATCTTCTTGCCCGAGAACTTCTCGTGCTGGCTGAGGTCGAAATTTGTACGGGAATGAATACCCTCCACTTCCTTGAAGCCGAAAGGCATCTCGAATTCGATGTCGGTAGCGGCATTGGCGTAGTGAGCAAGTTTCTCGTGATCGTGATAACGGTATTTGGCGTCGCCGAGACCAAGCGCCTTGTGCCATTTCAAGCGGGTGGCACGCCAATAGTCAAACCACTTCATCTCCTCGCCCGGACGAACGAAGAACTGCATCTCCATCTGCTCGAACTCCCTCATGCGGAAGATAAACTGACGGGCTACGATCTCGTTGCGGAATGCCTTGCCTATCTGGGCTATGCCGAAAGGAATGCGCATGCGGCCTGTCTTCTGCACATTAAGGTAGTTGACAAATATGCCCTGAGCTGTCTCCGGACGGAGATAAACGTCCATAGCACCGTCTGCAGTAGATCCCATCTCAGTTTTGAACATGAGGTTGAACTGACGTACATCTGTCCAGTTCTTAGTACCGCTGATAGGATCCACGATCTCATAGTCAAGGATGATCTGCTTGAGATCAGCGAGGTCGTTGGCGTTCATCGCGTCAGAGAAACGCTGATGGAGCTCATCGCGTTTCTTCTGGTGTTCGAGCACCCGGGCGTTGGTAGAGCGGAACTGCGCCTCGTCGAAAGCATCACCGAAACGTTTTGCGGCCTTAGCCACTTCCTTATTTATCTTATCGTCGATCTTCGCGATTTCGTCTTCAATGAGCACGTCGGCGCGGTAGCGCTTCTTGGAGTCGCGGTTGTCGATGAGGGGATCGTTGAAAGCGTCGACATGGCCGGAAGCCTTCCAGATAGTGGGATGCATGAAAATTGCCGAATCAATGCCCACGATGTTGTCGTGGAGCATAGTCATCGCCTCCCACCAGTAGCGCTTGATATTGTTTTTCAGTTCCACGCCGTTCTGACCATAGTCATAGACCGCGCTGAGACCGTCGTATATTTCTGATGACTGGAACACGAAACCGTATTCTTTGGCGTGAGCCACAATCGTCTTGAAGACATCTTCCTGTTTTGCCATTTCTTATGAAGTGTTTTATTCGATTATTTCGATTTTTTCAGTTTAAGATGCAAATTTAATCAAATTTTTTCAAATATCACCCCTATTTAGCCATTTTTTGAATTTTGAAGCCGGATTATTGCTGAAGCTTTTTATTTGTTATAGCGCAAACACAAGAGTCAGACCATACATTCTCGGAGGTCTCCACCATATCGATGATAGTATATATGGGAAGAATTATTCCCATAATCCCGATATTAGCGCCGATACCCGACATTAGCGAGAGTGTCAGGAAATAGCATCCCATCGGCACCCCGGCATTTCCGACTGCAGAGATCACGGATATGAA
The DNA here is from genome assembly GCA_947174515.1 of uncultured Porphyromonadaceae bacterium. Lineage (GTDB taxonomy): Bacteria > Bacteroidota > Bacteroidia > Bacteroidales > Muribaculaceae > Lepagella. Next base: position 1,454 of record CAMWJD010000090.1, on the reverse strand, counting down.
CAGCCATAGTATCATAGTGGTCCAACTCAGCTCCATACCGTTGTTCTGCATCACAAAGAGTGATGTGCAGAGAATAAAAGCGGCACAACCGTTCATATTGATGGTGGTGCACAATGGCAGAACAAAGCGCGAAACTTTCCTTTCCACACCCAGCCGCTGCTCGGCATTCTCCATAGTGACGGGAAGAGTGGCGGCGCTGCTCTTGGTGAAGAAAGCCATGAGCACAGCAGGCATCATGCCGCTGAATGTCTTTATAGGATTGAGTCCGGCCACAAGTAGGAAAATCGGAAGCACCACAAACATCTGAAGAAGATTTCCGGAAATAATGACCGCAACATATTTGCCGAGTGAGTCAGCCATGACTCCGGCTCCTGCCTCGGCAATGAGCTGAGCAGCAAAAGCCACGATTCCGATCGGCAATACTGCGATAAGCCAACGTATGAGAGTGAACAGTATTTCCTGTATTCCGGCAAGTCCGTTTACTATTATTTCCTTAGGTCGTGATTCCGGCATACGCGAAATGGCAATTCCCACAGCAAAACATATCAGAAGCAGTGCGAGCACATTGCCTTCAAGTAGAGGACGGACCATATTATCCGGAATCACAGACATGACCTGATCGGCATACGAAGCGTCTGCCATAGGCACGTTGGCGCTCTTCTCAGCCGCTATGGCACTCGCGGGGATATTACCCGGTTTTATAAGAAGATAGAGTCCCAGCCCCAAAGCTGCGGCAGTAAAAGTCGTGAGCAGCGTGTAGGTGAGAGAAGTTCGGAATATCTTACCGAGCTCCTTACCACCACCAAGCGATGCGAGAGTCGTGATCACAGCCAATACGATAGTAGGCACAGCAAGCAGGCGGAAAAGGCGGGTATAGATAGTGGCAACATAATTCATCACTGTGTCAATGACCCCGATATGGAGCAGACCTAAAACAACACCTACTACCAAGGCCCCAAGCCATATGAAAATCTGCTTCTTGTTCATATTTTAAATTTTGTTTTCTTATATTAACAAAGTTGACGTTGTTTATTTTACGGTGATGTAATGTTTTTTAAGCCCATGTTGCGTAAATGTATTGATTTTGCATTAAGCAGGATTATTTTATGCATAATTTTGCACATCGAAAGATAAGTTAGCGAAAAACCAATTCAGGTAACGAACTTTTACTTAAATCTAAAGACATTACGCAAAGATGTACCCGACAGAAAACCCTGAAACCCCATGCAATAGGGCGCGCGAGTGTTTCTATCACCAATCTTCCCTACAGGCGTAGTGAAGCTCCGGATTGGGCGACTCAGAGATCCTTAGAGATGAATAGATAAAATATGTAAAAAAGGCTTTTTTGATTACATTTGTCTAATTTATTACAAATCATTAATTTATAAATGGGGGGGGGGGGTTATAGGAAAGGTATTTCATTTTTCAAAAGTTAAAATTTCATATAAATATAT
>CAMWJD010000089.1 GCA_947174515.1 uncultured Porphyromonadaceae bacterium | reverse complement strand
GGCATCTACGTGATCCGTCAGGGCGACAACGCCAAGAAAGTGAATATACGATAAGTCAATCCCCCCCGGCCCCCTGAAGGGGGAGGGGTCAGATAACTCCAAAAGGGACGCATCCGCCGGGTGCGTCCCTTTTGTCATGATTGTTTTCAACCAAAATACTTGCCTTTTTGCCGAAAAAGTATTAATTTTGCAATTTGAAACAGCCCGGTTGCTCGCCGGGCAATATTCTACACTATGCAAGACATCCGCAATATAGCCATCATCGCTCACGTCGACCATGGAAAAACAACCCTTGTCGACAAAATGCTTCTCGCAGGAAACCTTTTCCGCGAAAACCAAAATGCCGGGGAACTTATCCTGGACAATAATGACCTTGAAAGAGAAAGAGGTATCACAATCCTTTCAAAAAACGTCAGTATCAATTACAAGGGTACTAAAATAAATATTATCGACACTCCGGGTCACGCTGATTTCGGTGGTGAGGTGGAGCGCGTGCTTAATATGGCCGACGGATGCCTGCTGCTTGTGGATGCTTTTGAAGGACCGATGCCTCAGACCCGCTTCGTGCTGCAGAAGGCCATTCAGATGGGCCTTAAGCCCGTGGTGGTGATAAATAAAGTCGATAAGCCCAACTGCCGCCCCGACGAGGTGAATGAAATGGTGTTCGACCTGATGTTTAACCTCAACGCCACTGAAGATCAGCTTGACTTCCCCACTGTGTATGGAAGCGCCAAGGAAAACTGGATGAGTAAGGACTGGAAGGTGCGCACAGACGACATCACGGCCGTTCTCGACGCCATAATTGAAAATATTCCGGCTCCTACCCAGATCGAGGGCGATCCTCAGATGCTTATCACGAGTCTTGACTATTCAAGCTATGTAGGAAGAATCGCCGTGGGACGGGTGCACCGCGGAATTCTCCGCGAAGGCATGGACATAGCGCTCTGCAAGAAAGACGGAACAGTGAAGAAGCAGCGCATCAAGGAATTGCACACCTTTGAAGGTATGGGCCGGAAAAAAGTGTCGGAAGTCAGCTCCGGCGACATCTGTGCAATTGTAGGCCTGGAGGATTTTGAAATCGGCGACACTGTCTCTTCGTTGGAGAATCCCGAACCTCTGCCGAGAATAGCCATCGACGAACCGACAATGTCAATGACTTTCACGATCAATAACTCTCCTTTCTTTGGAAAAGACGGAAAATATGTCACTTCCCGTCATATCCACGACCGACTGATGAAGGAGCTTGACAGAAATCTCGCTCTCAGGGTCAGCAAGGGTGATTCCGAGGATAAGTGGACCGTATTCGGACGCGGTGTGCTTCATCTGTCGATCCTGATAGAGACCATGCGTCGCGAAGGATATGAACTTCAGGTGGGGCAGCCTCAGGTGATCATCAAAGAAATAGATGGAGTGAAGTGCGAGCCTATAGAAGCACTCACCATTAATGTCCCGGAGGAGTCCAGCTCGAAAGTCATCGACATGGTGACCCGCCGCAAAGGCGACATTATCAGTATGGATACTCAAAACGATCGTATCAACATAGAGTTTCATATCCCGTCGCGCGGCATTATCGGATTGCGCAATAATGTGCTTACGGCCACTGCCGGAGAGGCCATCATGGCCCACCGCTTCCTTGAATATCAGCCCTGGAAGGGAGAGATAGAACGTCGCACCAACGGGTCGCTGATTGCGATGGAAGCCGGAACTGCTTACGCTTACGCCATTGATAAACTGCAAGACCGCGGCCGCTTCTTTATTTTCCCGCAAGACGAGGTGTATGCAGGACAAGTGGTAGGGGAGAACGCGAAAGACAGGGATATCGTGGTCAACGTCACAAAGTCGAAGAAGCTCACCAACATGCGTGCATCAGGCGCTGACGACAAGGCAAAGATCGTGCCCCCTGTGGTGTTCTCGCTTGAAGAGGCGCTTGAATATATAAAGGAAGATGAATATGTGGAGGTGACTCCCAACCATCTGCGTCTCCGCAAGATAATTCTTGACGAGAATGAGCGGAAACGCGCCAACAGAAACGAGGGTTGATCATCAGCTTTCATGCCATATTGATATTTTATGATGAAGCATCCGCTTACATCTAAAGAAAGAAGAGGGCTCCTTGCCGTTGCGGCAGCGGCCCTCTTGTGCATAGCGTCAGGTTTCATCTTCAGGAATTGCTCATCTTCAAGATCTTCAGACAGCATGGATGCAAGATCGGAAACCGCATTAAATCCGGGAGCCGCCTCTGATGACAATACAGACAGGACAATGGACTCCCAAAGCATCAATAAGCGGGAGAATAAGGAGCGGAAGAATAAGAAGAAAAAGATTCAAAAAAAGAAACCGGCAAAGCAAAAAAAGAAGACCCTGAAAACGTATCCCACGCGGGATCCCCTTTCAGAGCCTTGCGATCAATAGCTCAGATTCTGTTGCGAAGACAGAATCCTTATTTATATTGCTTGTCGACGGTAGGAGACGCAGTCCGGAATGCTTTCATCACCATGCCGACGGTGCTTCCTATATATGTCGGATCGGCACTGTAATATTTAGTGTCATCGGTATTGTAGAAATATCCCTCTATGTCATCATTGACCGCCACAGTGGCGCTTTCATGTCCGGGATACTGCACAAGCTGGCACGGCAGATTCAGCGCATTCCAGAGAAGATAGGAGAAAAAGATGGCGCGGTCTTCACAGTCGTTCTTGTCGTAGATGAAATTTTCCTCAAAGAAGTAAGGCTTCTCAAATCCGTGGTAATCCTGATCTGTGGAATAATTAAAGCCCTTATGGCATAGCGACATAAGCCTGTTGACAGCCTCTTTTTCGCTTAGTCCGCCCAATTGAGTCTTTACCTGCTCCACGATGTCTTCACGGAGTTTCTGATCTACCCATGAAGAGGCGAAGTCGCCTGTCGGCATCTGAGGATAATGATGAAGCAGCTTCCCGAAATTTTCATTCACCTCTCCCTTGAGCGAAAGCTGCCCGTTGGTGATGTTGAAAGTCTTGGATTTCATCGGCAGGTCAAGTCCTGTAAGGCGCAGATCGGAGGTCTTTCCAAGCGCGCTTGCAGGAAGACTGCATGTCATGATCTTAAGGGCCTGTCCCCTGGGCGGTTGATACCCTTCCGGATATAAGATTGTGTATTTGCGCCCGTCGATAGTCTGCGACATAGTGGCATACACCACTTTCTGATCGAAGGGCATCATCACCGTAAAGATATTGTCAAGCTTGATAAGGCGGGCATCATATCCCATGTTTGACAGGAGGAAATGCACTGCCGACATCCTCGCATTAGCATCTGAATCCTTATATTTCTGATTGACGTATGATTCTGCCAGCCGGAATGTCAGATATCCGTTCAGTCCCAATTGCCGGGCAAGTCCGAACAGCTGGCGCGCAGTCTCCATTCCCCCTTCCTGGGCTGCCATCTTTTGCCAATGCTCACCGGCTTGTTCCGGCCCTGACAATGTCTTGCTTATAGAAAAGTCAATTTCCGGAAGAAATGCCTCCATGCCGTAATAGTCAAATAAAAAGTAGTCGTGATTTTCCGGCTCAATCTCCCTTTCGGGTAGATCTATATTGACTATTCCCGATTCTCCCGGTTCGGGGGCGGCTATCTGCCCCGGAAATGATCCGAAGGCAAAGCCGGGATCAGGAAGCCGCATCACGGCAAGCTCGTAGTCACTCTTCCCTTTCAATTCCGACATCAGGAGCGCCGAGGCATTCGGACTTGCTGCCATGGTCTCAGGCATCTGTCCCCCTCCTAATTGCGACGGCACATCAATTTTCATCGAAGACATTCCGGAATCTGACAAGCTGCTTTTAGCCAATCCTCCGCCGGGAACAGCCGCAAGGACACCTCCCGGGCTTGACACGCTGAATTTGGGGTCAGGAAGTTTCGTGGATGCCGGAGATGGCTCCGGCTCAGCCGGTATTTCCGGAACCCCTTTAGGCTTTGGCTCCGTATAGGGGCTCTCTTCTTCCCACAATGGCTCAAACTCATGCCATTCTCCATTCAGGAAGTCACCGTAGTGCTCCAGGATTCTTGACTTGAAATTCGAGTAATCTGACAAGATCCGGTTCCGGAAACTGTTAAATTCCTCAGAGGGCGACTGGGAAAGTGCCCCGGTCGCCCCTGAGAGGATGAATACTGATATGATTGCTATGCTTTTACGCATCTTGTATTGTTTTTTTGATTATTTCAGTGGCTCATTGACAAAATCAGCTACCTGCCTGGCATATTCCTGCGCAAGTTTTGACTCGGCTGCGGCATCTTCGAGAGCTTTCTGACGGCGTGAAAGAGCCTTGTTCTCGTCGACAAGCATATACATGATGAAATCGAAGGAACCGTCGGCGTTCTGCTTCACGACAGTCAAGGACTCCTCAAGTTCGCCCTTTATCTCTTTCTGTGTCAGACGTTCGTAGGCGGCATAGAAGCGAGCGAATTCCGGATCATTCTCGGTGTCAACCTCATTTCCGTAAGAATCAGTCACGCTGCGCCCCTTGAGCTGGGAAACGGCTTTTGAAGCATATTCGGACATCGCGGATGTGAGACACATCTGACGGCCGTTGTTTTTCGATTTGGCGTGTCCTGTGCCCATCTCCTCGGTAGCGCCCATCTCCATTTTCGCGAAATGCCTGTAGAGCGCTTCCTCAAGGGGGAGGGTGCCCATTACGCTATATCCTTGCTTTGTGAGATCCTTTGCACGTTTTTTTGCATTGCTGTTGCATATTTTCTCCTGCTTTTTAGTAAGATCAGCCATAGCGGCGGGCGCAATCAGACACAGCGCCATAAGAATAATGATCAGTTTTTTCATCTTTGTCGATATTAGTTAGTGATTAATTTAATCTTTTTGAGGTTATTGAATTACATTATCGTTTAATTTCCGTGAGCTGGTTATGAAGGGTGTCAGTCAATCTCATAGTCATTATCCTGATTGGGTTTCACGCTAAGATTTATGACCTTCATGCCCATCTCCTCATCAGCGCGCCGCAATTCGATCATAAGCCTATTGAAATCCTTTGTAGTCATAGTGTCGAGATTGGCATCTTCCTGATAGGTCCAGTTCCCTTTCCTGAAATAGTTTGGAGAGTAGACCACGTAGAGCCTGTTGAGGGCGAGCTTATCTGTCATTATATAGAGGCCGTCGCCCGGCATCTCTCCAAGGGTTCCACCGGGACGGTCCTTGTCAAAAAGGATGTAGTCATATCCTTTTTTCAGAGTGGCCTGAGGAGGGGTGGATTCAAATGGAAACATCTTATAGACCATCCCATCCTCGTCTTCCAGGCATATCATCGCGAATATGTCACGTTCCGGACTCTTGATGTAGACGAATATATCCTCTGAATCTTTGAATTCTGATTTTACAGCACGTTTATCCGGTGCTGAAAGGGCATTTACCACGATTTCCGGAGCTTTATTTGAAAGTCTCCGCCCTCTGCCCGAAACCTTGCAGGTGACCACCGGGGCACCATTTTCAAAACGTTCTTCATAAACCGGAGTTCCGGTAGTGGCGAGCCATTCTCCGCGCACTGTGCTCCGGGTACTCGACAGAAACGCCATCTTCTCCTTGTCGTTGACTATTTCATTGGTCTGCACTATATCCTGACTCACCAATGTGCCGAATTCCGAGCGAAGGGCCTCATTCTGCGCTCCTTCAAGCGCCTTTTCCCTGGCCTCCACCATCGACATGCCCGGATGTCCGTAGTAGGTGCATGTCCCCGTGATAGCCTTGTCTTCGGCCCCCATTGCTGCAAGGCTGCTGATAATTGAAGCGATGCACGCCAACATCAATGTGTGAATCCTGAGTCTCAAGGTCTTAATTTCTTTGTACGCCATGTTGCGGAAAGTTTACCGGTTGCTTTATGTGTCGGAGTCTGTGCGCGGTGGTTGATTTCCTGAGATGTCGCGGCAACCTTTTCTGTGACAAATTTTGATATTTCATCCAGTGTCGCGCCTCCCTTTGAATCCTGAAGTTTCTTGAGAAGCCAATAGGTGAACATTCCATGGTCTTTCTCTTCATAAGGGAATGCCGTCTGCTGCGCATCGGCCGCTGACAACACGAATACATTGCCGGCCGGATCCACGTCCTTGTGGCGGAGCGCCACACCTCTGGCGGCTACCACCGGAGTGTCCTTCTGTCCGGATTCTCTTGAAGAGCCGGAGAAGCAGGCATCCATAAATGCATAGACTGAAGCGTTGGGCAATTTTCCGAGTCCGTCATATACTTCCTGCAGCTTTATCATCGTGCGCGTATGCTGAGGCTGCGCATCCACCGGCATCAGGTAGGCTTCTTTTGTATTGTCGTCTGGCAATCCATGGCCGGAATAATAAACGATGACATCTACATCTTCAGCCCTGTTGGAGATGCGTCCTTTAAGATTTTCAAATTCGCTCCAGAAGTCGCCCGAAGTGGCGTCGGCAAGGAATACAATCTGCGATTTCGGTATGCCAAGAGTCTTTTCGCAATATTCACTGAAGGTCTGGCCGTCATGAAGCGCCGATGCCACGTCTGCCACATTCTTGTAGTTTTCATTAGCTACGATGAAGGCATAGGTATTGTTGTTTTTCTTATTGGTCTCAGGGATATCTTTGTCCACGTCTGATGTCTTGGCAAGAATCCTGGCATTACCGGCGTGGCTTGCGGATGTCTGTGTCGGCGCTGTCTGTTTCAGGTAGTTGTCCAGATTTATCTTTACGTCAGGAATTTGATAAGAGGCGGCTTTGCTTGAATCATACGAATATGATTTTCCGGCTGTGGTCCTGAAGGTGACGGATGCGATCGCCAGGCGGTCGTTGTCGATCATATATCTGGGTGCGCGCACTTCCACGTTATTGTTGGTCCATGCGCTCTTAAACAACTCCGCTTCTTTATTCTTCAACGGCACTTTGATCGTGGCGTCGCCATAGGGGGTCGTGATGAGATATGTCTCGTTGTTGGCGTCGTAAGGCTGAAGTTCCAGGTCGCGGGGCACGAATGAAAACGCATACTTATCCAGATATTCCTTTTCTGCCTGAGTCTTGAGTTTCTGATATTCAGACTGCAGGCCACCTTCCGTGACTCGCTTCTGATAGTCTTCGATCTTCTCGAATTCTCCACGTTTCGCCCATTCTCCAAGTTTTCCCTCTATATAATTCTTTGCGAATTCCTGATAGGAAGGAGCCGTGATCGATGAGACAGTCTTTTGATCGCCTCCGCTCACTCCGAGAGGGCCGTTCATTATTTCCGGGACATCGCCCATCGCCATCGGTTTTTCTCCGAGGGCTCCGAGACGAACATTGATTTCGTCAAATTTCTCTTTGTTGTCGATATATCCGTAGGCTATGCCGAGAGCTCTCAGATATTGCTTGTCGTTTGGCTTTGTGGCAATTATCTGCTCAAGATGCTGAGTAGCCGACTCAAAGTAAGCGCGGCTCTGACGACGGTTCTTTTTTGCAACTTTCTCATCCTCTTCCATGATCGACTTATTATAGAAGTCGGCTCCGAGATTAAAGTAGCAAGTCGCTATTCTCTGCGTATTTTCAAGGCTGTTGGGATGAAGTTCGGCTATCTGATTATAGATGTCGAGGGCTTTTTTATAGTCATGTGTCGACTCATACACTTGTGCCTGAACGTTGAGAAGCTGTTCATCTCCCGGTTTCATGAGCAGAGCCCGGTCGAGGAGCGGCTGGATGCGGTCGGCATATCCGCCGTCGATGCAACATTGAATTCCCATCGCCACGAGCTGATAGTCGTCGGGATAAAGCACGGCGGCATTGCTTAGCGTGTTGATGCCTTTCAGATAGTCTTTGGTATTTATGCAGGCCTGTCCCATGAAAGTGCTCACCTGATGGCGCATCTTTTCCTCGCCTGTGGCGAGATAGATGTCGAAATATTCTTTTGCAAGTTCATAATTGCCTGAGTTGTAAGAATCGGATGCCGCCACATACACCAGGGTAGGGTAGACTCTGGGATCCCGCTTGAAATCACTGTCGGTGAATATCGGCAGGCGCTGCGAATCGATATACGCTCTTGCAAAGTTGGCGAGCTTTTTCTGATCTCCGGAATTGGAATAGAAGAAGGCTCCTTTGAGAAGCAAACCATTGATGTCGAGGAGCACATTTTTTATCTGCATCTTCTGCTCGTCGTTTTCCGAAAGGTCAAGCGCTTTGTTTGCCGTCAGATACATTTCCATGATGCGCGGATAGAAGGTGGATTCCTCTTCACCTTCATACTGCAGTTCTTTCAGCACTTTGTATTCTTCTGTCATGGCGTTGACTGCAATTTGCCCCGGCGACAGAGTGTCGGTCACGGCTTCTTCAGATGTCTGTGACAGATCGGCTGACTCTAAGTGAACATCAGCGCCTTCAGCCGTGACGGGAGTCTGAGGCCGGCTTGAGGCATAAATGAGTCCTGCCGCAAAGACGGCAGCCAGTGAGAAAAGTGTCGTTATCTTATATCCCTTTTCCATTTCGTGGTAGATAGTGTGTAGGATTGTTTAATATTAATTTATGAGATTGGCTCTTATATATGGTTTCCCCGTCAGGGTTCAGGCTGACGGGGAATGATCGTTTAGAAAGCATCGACAAAAGTGAATTCCACAGTGATGCGGCGGAATTCAGCACCCTTGCCCTCGCTGACTCCGATATTGTAAGTGTAGCGGGTGTCCATATCCTTGAGACCGGATACATTGCTGTCGAGATATTCCTTGACGCCATATGCTCTCAGGAAAGCGAGCTGTTCGTTGCTCTTGATGCCATCTTTCTGAGTGACAGTGATGGCGCTCATTTTATTGTCTTGATAGATAGGCTCGTTTTCGATGTCGCCATATGCTCCGTCGTAGGCAATGGTGTTTCTGATCGGACTTGAGTCTGCAGTTCCGGAAATCTTGATATTGAGGCGTTTTCCGGATTTCACATAGTTGGCGAAATCACCCTCGAAAGCATTCTTGACGATATTGAGCATCGAAGAAGCCGCACCTGACTGTTCCGCGCGATACTTTCCGGGTTCGAAGTCTTCTTGAGCTGAAAATTCGGGATCTACCTGATAGGTGAAGTTGACATTATAGTTCATTATCTTTTTCCCGTTGGCGTCATAGTCGGGAATCACCTCCGAATTGACCGAGATCTGCGTGTGGTCGGATATTATATTATCTTTCTTTGCCTCTTGCATCACTTGCTCCTTAAGTTCCTCAAGCTTTATTTCCTCCATCATCTGCTGCTGCACGAGTTCGATAGAGACAATATTGTCGTTGTTCATGAAATCCATCGGCTTGCGGTTGATGTTGTCGTAGACATATTCCGCTCCGGTTTTCTTATTTGTGAACTTCGCATAGATAAGTTCGAAAGAATCATCTCCGAGAAGTCCGTACTGCTGATCGCTGATCTCAAGATCGTTGGCGGAATTGATCCCGCTGAGGTCTTCGCGTGGCATCGGCAGGAAGATAGTGGGCATATTGTCGAAGTTTACGGCAAGCACCTCATTGTCGGCATCATAAGAACCGAGGCTGACGGTAGACATGGCCGTAAGGTTGCCGGCCAGTTGTGTGGAAATTTCATCCTCAAACAGACGGCGCTGCTTGGCGCGGGTCTCGTCGTTGACACGGAGCTGATATTCTTCCATTGATTCCGAAGGCATCTTCTTCATCCACTCGCTCATCTTCATGTCCACTTCATCGCTGACGAGTTTCGCGTAGTAAGGTTCCAGCTTAAGCCTGCGCGCGCGTATGCCGTTTGCCGTAGAGGCAGCCAGCAGTGTCTGGTTGTTGGCGTCTGATATGAATATGATATCGCTGACCGTCGCTCCCGGAGTCTCCATGATAATGCGGTCGTCAGGTTTCAGGAGATTGATTACCGTCACTTTGTCATCGTCGGCAGCGACCGCGAGATATTTGCCATCGAAATTAAAGTCGCAGGCATATCCGTTGTCAAGGTCCTCGATCATCTGTTTGATATTGAAGGTCCTTGTATCATATATTTCCACCATGCCGTCGTCGGTAAGCACTGCCATCTCCTCGCTCGATTTCGAGAATGTCACATCCGCTATCTCTTCCCCAGGTTTGATAGTGCGTCTCATGGTCTTATCCTCGAAATTCATCACTTCTACCATGCGGTCACCGGCGGCTGCGAGGAAATAGGCGTTCGGGCTGAATACGAGCATGTCAGGATGGCATGAGAAAGTCGGAAGTTCTCCGATTTGTCTGAATTTTTTTGTTTCAAACAGGTAAGTGCCTTTATCGGTTGCCACTGCCAGTTGCCTTGCATCCGGAGTGAAAGAAGCGGCATAGGGCACTCCCAGATGCTTGACATCAAACGACATTATTTTTTCTGCTTCGCCATCCGTGGTGATTGTCTCAAGATACGCACGCCCCTTTTTATTTTTTTTCACGACGGCTACGTTGATGCCGGTCGGATTAACGGCCATTCTCTTGATGTTGTCTTTGCTTTCGATGAGTTCCAGGCCGAGAGTGTTCTGGATTCCATTGGGTGTGGCGGCCATTATCGCGGAATACAAGGATTCTATCTGCTTGATCGGTTTGCGTGATTTAAAATTATATTCCCGCTTCTCGGCAGATTCTTCCGTGTCATCTTGCGCAATTGTAGCAGCCGGACTCAGCATAGCACAAAGCAATGTGGAAATTAAGAAAATCTTTTTCATAA
>CAMWJD010000088.1 GCA_947174515.1 uncultured Porphyromonadaceae bacterium | reverse complement strand
GCCCATAGCAAATTGAGCGCACGATACCTGCGTAAAGAATTCAATTCATCCAATAAAGAGATCAAGCGTGCCACAGCTCATATTTCCGGTCTTGGTCTCTACGAATTGTATATCAATGGGGAAAAAGTAAGCGACGATGTGCTTGCTCCGGCTCCAACCGATTATCGCCGGACTACTCTCTATAATTCTTACGACGTCACCCCCTTGCTTAAGGGGAACGGCGACAGCAATGCAATCGGGATTGCCCTTGGCAATGGACGATTCTATACGATGAAACAGAATTTCAAGCCGTATAAAATCGCTACATTCGGCTATCCAAAAGCAAGAATGAATCTTATCATCGAATATACAGACGGCACGAAGCAGACTATAGCCACCGACGACAAATGGAGTCTGACAGCTGAGGGACCAATACGCAGCAACAATGAGTATGACGGGGAAATTTATGACGCCCGTCTTGATCTGGGCAACTGGACATTACCGGGATATGACGATTCAAAATGGCTCAAGGCTCAACGTGCAGAGCTCCCTTACGGGACTTTGCGCGGAGCCCTATCGCCCAACATGAAAGTCATGGAAACTTTCTCTCCAAAATCCATCCGTAAGGTTGGAGATAAATTCATCGTTGACTTTGGCCAAAATATGGCCGGATGGGTCAAAATAAATATATCTGATGTAGCAAAGGGTGACAGCGTCATAATCAGATATTCAGAACGCCTGAGTGCTGACAGCACGAAGCTTGACACAGAGAATTTCCGAGCAGCGCAAAGCACTGACCGCTATTTTGCCAACGGGAAAGAAAAAGATACAAGATGGAGTCCGAAATTCTCTTACCACGGATTTCAGTTTGTGGAAGTGGAAGGATTGAAGAATCTAAAGCCGGAAGATATCACCGCTGAATTTGTCTATGACGCTCTTCCCGATAATGGCACATTCCACAGCTCTGTGCCCATTATGAATGCCATCCACCATAATGCACGTTATGGAATCGCTTCCAACTACAAGGGCGTTCCGGTAGATTGTCCGCAACGTGATGAACGCCAACCCTGGACCGGAGACCATGCCATGGGGACATGGGGAGAGAACTTTCTTTTCAATAATGGGAATTTCTACGCTAAATGGATGGACGATATGCGCGAATCTCAACGCGAAGACGGATGCCTTCCCGATATCGCCCCTGCCTTCTACAATTATTTTACCCCTGACATGACTTGGTCGTCGACACTTCCTGTAGTCTGCGACATGCTGTATGAGCAGACCGGAAACGTCCAACCGATTCAGAAGAATTATGACGCTATCAAAAAATGGCTCAATTTCATACGCAAAGACTATACAAATGCCGATGGACTTGTGACAGCCGATAAATATGGCGATTGGTGTGTGCCTCCCGAAAAACCTGAACTTATACATAGCGAGGATCCGGCCAGAAAGACAGACGGGACACTCATTGCGTCGGCATACTACTATAAGATGTGTATGCTGATGGCAAAATTCGCGCGCCTTCAGGGACTTGACGCCGAGGCTAAGGAATGGGAAAAGGAAGCCGACGAGATGAAGTCGGCATTCAATAATAAATTCCTTACCGTCAAAAGAGGCACTTCTCCAGTGGAGAAATATCATCCTCTCTATCCTGATAGTGTATTTTACGGCAACAATACCTCAACAGCCAATCTTCTGCCCCTGGCATTTGGCATGGTGCCGGAAGACTGCCGGCAGGCAGTAGCCGACAATCTTGTGGCCTCTTTCTTCCGCCAGCCTAATGGCACTATGGACTATGACGGACACATAAACTGTGGTGTGATTGGAGTCAACTGGCTGATGAGGGAATTATCGCGTATCGGAAGAGGAGATGTGGCAGCAATGCTCGCCTCCAACACTTCGTATCCAAGTTATGGATATATGATCGACCATGGCGCGACTACAATCTGGGAATTATGGAATGGAGACACTGCAAATAAAAAGATGAATTCCGGCAATCATGTGATGATGCTCGGCGACCATATCAATTGGTATTATCAAGATCTCGCAGGATTCAATCCTTTGGCACCGGGCTATAAGAAAATACTAATCAAGCCCGATTTCTCAATCCAACAGATTGATAGCGTGAGTGCATCTTACAACACTCCATACGGACTTCTTTCGTGCAAATGGGTCAAAACTCCAATGCATATTGATTTGAGCATAGAAATTCCTTGCAATACTACAGCAGAGATTTGCCTGCCTACTCACGATCGAAAGGCAATAAAAGCTGACGAGGCAAAGTATCTACGCACAGAAGGGAATAATTCATATTGGGAAGTTGGCTCAGGACGCTATAATATTGCTGTAGATATCGACCCCTCACTCGGAGAGATGCGCAAAGGCATCATCACTGATGAATTCCTTTATGAAAGCACCTCCTTTCCTGAATGCCATAGCAGCTCAATAATTGAGCTTGAGAATGGCGATCTTGTCGCTACCTTCTTTGGAGGGACAAAGGAAAAGAATCCTGATTGCTGCATCTGGGTTTGCAGAAAACCAAAAGGATCAGACAAATGGACTGCTCCTCAGATTGCAGCCGATGGCGTTTTTGATCTTAAAGACCCTAACATAGCAATAGCCGGACTTTCCGGAATCAACGAGGAGACAACTCCGGCGGATAAGGGACCTATCGGGCCCCATTTCAAAGGTGACATTGCCAATGGCCGCCGAAAAGCATGCTGGAATCCGGTGCTCTTCCAAGTGCCCGGATCGGATGAGCTTTTGCTTTTCTTCAAGATAGGCTCCAGTGTAGGAGATTGGACCGGATGGCTGACGCGTTCAGCCGACGGAGGAAAGACCTGGAACCAACGCGAACCTCTTCAGGATGGAATTCTCGGCCCGATCAAGAATAAGCCTGAGTATATCGACGGGCGTATCATTGCTCCAAGCAGCCGCGAGAATAATGAAGGCTGGAGACCATGGATTGAGATGAGTGACGACAACGGCAAGACATGGCACACAACGGGGGCTCTTCCTTCTGATTCAGCCATGCTTTCGAATGGAAATAAGATGCTTCCTATTTATGCCATTCAGCCCAGCATCCTTCGCCATGCAGATGGCAGCCTGCAGATTCTATGCCGCACACGCAATTCCCATCTCGCTACGAGTTGGAGCCACGATAATGGAGAGACCTGGTCGCCTTTGACTCTGACTGATCTTCCCAACAACAATTCAGGCACGGATGCGGTGACTCTCAAAGATGGACGCCATCTGCTTATATATAATGATTTCAGCACAATCAAAGGGACGCCAAAAGGAGTCCGCACTCCATTACGGGTTGCCATCTCCGACGACGGAGTCAACTGGAAAAATATAGCAACGCTTGAAGATAGCCCTGTAAGCCAATATTCCTATCCAAGTATCATTCAGGGACGCGATGGAAAGATCCATATGATCTATACTTGGAGAAGACAGAGAATTAAACATGTGGTCCTCGACCTCTGACATTGCATAATCTACCATACTAAATCTGTAAACATAATACATAAACACTTAAAAGAAACTAAATTATGAGAAAAATAGCATTATCCCTCGCAGTATTTGGGGTTGCTGCATGTCTTCTTTCATGCGAGAAAAAGACACAGCAACCGGAAGAAGACCTATATATGTTCACATCCTTTCACGAACCGGCAGATGAAGGACTTAGATTCCTCTATAGTGAAAATGGCATCGACTGGGACAGTGTGCCCGGCACATGGCTCAAGCCGGAACTGGGAATGAACATCATGCGCGACCCATCAATCGTAATGGGTCCGGACAGCACCTATCATCTTGTCTGGACAATAGCATGGAAAGGGGATACAGGATTTGGCTACTCCAGCTCAAAAGATCTTGTAAACTGGACTCCACAACGCCGTATTCCTGCAATGGACTCTATCCCATCCACCCAGAATGTCTGGGCTCCAGAGCTATTTTACGATGATGAAAAAGATCAGTTCATGATCGTATATGCCTCTTGTGTGGTAGATGCAGGATATGATGTCGGAATCGAGGAAGAAAAGAACAATCATCGTCTGTATTATCTGACTACCAAGGATTTTGAGACATTCTCCGAGCCTAAGATATTTTATGAACCTGGATTCAGCTGCATTGATGCAGTCATAGTGAAGAGAGCTCCAAAAGATTATGTCATGGTGCTCAAAGACAATACCCGTCCCAACCGAAACATAAAGGTGGCCTTTGCAGAGGATGCAGAAGGCCCGTACAGTGAGCCATCTGAAGCATTCACTGAAATGCTGACGGAAGGCCCGTCTGTGGCCAAAGTTGGCGATGACTATTACATCTATTATGATGTGTATAAGAAATATATCTACGGGGCTCACAAGACAAAAGATTTTATCCACTTCACAGACGTCACAGACAGCATCAGCGTCCCCAATGGACACAAGCATGGCACCATATTCCGTGCACCGCGCAGTGTAGTTGAAAACTTGATCGAATCATCAAAGCAGAAATGAAAATATATAAATTAATATTAGGATCGGCAGTCCTTTGCACTTTGGCGGGTGCCAATGCAGAAGACTTGGTGCACTATTCAGGCACTAAGCTCTCCAATCCCAACCGGCATGATGGAGGCCTGTCTCCCGTGGTAGGCGTACATAATATCCAGACGATGCGAGCCAACCGCCGATATGACCTCTATAATTCCAATGCCAACGGCTGGACCTACAACCATCAGCCGATGATAGCCTATTGGAACGGTAAATTCTATATGCATTATCTTTCAAATCAGGTGGATGAGCATGTAGGCGGAGGCAGAACTCTTCTGCAGACATCTGAGGATGGGTATAACTGGAGCGCCCCTGAGATACTATTCCCGGTATATCCTGTGCCTGACGGATTCAAAAAAGAAAAATATCCACACGCGGCTGAAGGGCTGGATGCCGTAATGCACCAAAGAGTTGGATTTTATACTTCAAAGTCAGGAAAGCTCCTCGCCATAGGCAATTATGGAATTTGCCTTTCACCGGATGATGATCCCAATGACGGCAATGGTATCGGACGCGTAGTGCGCGAAATATATCCCGATGGATCATTCGGCCCCATATATTTCATATACTATAATCATGATTTCAATGAGGGGAATACACTCTATCCCAACTATAAAAAAAGTAAAGACAAGGAATTCAAGAAAGCTTGCGAAGAATTGATTGCAAATCCTCTTTATAGAATGCAATGGGTGGAGGAAGCGGACCGTAATGATCCATTGATTCCTCTAAATAAGCCCTATAAAGCTTTCTCATGGTATACTCTTCCTGACGGCAACATTGCCGGCTTGTGGAAGCAAGCGCTCACCTCTGTCAGCAAGGATGGAGGAGAGACTTGGTATGAACCGGTGAAACCTGCCAAAGGATTTGTCAACAGCAATGCCAAGATATGGGGTCAAAGATTGAGCGATGGCACATACGCCACTGTCTATAATCCTTCTGAATTCCGCTGGCCATTGGCTATCTCTTTAAGTGCTGATGGGGTTGACTACAAGACCCTCAACCTTATACATGGAGAAGTTCCGGAGACTCGCTATGGTGGCCAATTCAAGAATTTCGGGCCGCAATATGTGCGTGGGATTCAAGAGGGCAACGGGACGCCTCCCGACGGAGACCTTTGGGTGACCTACAGTGTCGGTAAGGAAGACATGTGGGTGGCCCGGGTGCCTGTGCCTGTAGAACTTGTGGCTTCAGCTCATGCAGATGAAGATTTCTCTAAGTTCAATAGTCTTGCAGACCTCACTATGTGGAATCTCTATTCTCCGGTTTGGGCTCCGGTATCTCTTGAAGCTAAAAATGGCAAGACATGGCTTACGCTGAAAGACAAGGATCCATTTGATGTGTCAAAAGTGGAGCGCAAGATACCACCGACACGCGACCTAACCGTGGAATTTGACATCATGGCTGACCAAAATGAGCATGGACTTCTGATGATAGAGTTAGTGGATGATGAAGGCACAGCGTGTGCACGTCTCGAGCTGACTCCCGATGGAGTGTTCAGGTCGAAGGCCGGTGCAAAATTTGGTAAGATTCTGAATTATGTGCCAGGCAAGGAATATCATGTGAAAATGGATATCTCCCTTGATAATCGTATATCCAACATTTATATCGATGGAGAGAAGAAAACCTCAACTAAAGTCTTCGCTCCGGTGAAGGAGATAGAGCGAGTTGTGTTCCGCACGGGAGAGCACAACACCTATCCAAATGTTGATTCAGAGTCAGCTCCAAGTCAAGATAAGCTGCGTGCTAATGAAGTAGACAAGGAAGCGACTTATCGCATTGCCAACTTCAAGACATCATCTCAGGATGTAGACGGCAAGTCTGCTATCCTGCGCTACGATGACTATGCCCATTATGTCGACTATTTCAACGGTATGGAAGATGAAAATGTAGTCAATGCCATTCCAAATGCTCAGTCATCTGAATGGATGAAAGAAAACATTCCTCTCTTCGAGTGTCCTGACAAGGATATGGAGGAGATGTTCTACTACCGTTGGTGGACACTGCGAAAGCATATTAAGGAGACTCCCGTCGGCTATGGAATGACGGAATTTATCATCGACCGCAGTCATGGCGACAAATACAACCTCATCGCTTGTGCATTAGGACATCATATCTATGAAAGCCGATGGCTGAGAGATCCAAAGTATCTTGATGGAATCATCAATACATGGTATCACGGTAATGAAGGTCAGCCTATGGCGAAAATGATGAAGTTCAGCTCTTGGAATCCGGATGCTGTCTACAATCGTTACCTTGTGACGGATAATCTCGAATGGCTTGAGAAGATGTATGCAGACCTAAAGGATGAATATGCACGTTGGGAAGAGTCTCACCAACTACCGAACGGTCTTTACTGGCAAAGAGACGTATCTGATGGAATGGAAGAAAGTATCAGCGGCGGCAGAAAAGTGCAAAATGCCCGCCCTTCCATCAACTCTTATATGTATGGCAATGCCAAGGCTTTGTCAGCAATAGCTGAAAAACTCGGAAAAGCCGATGATAAAAAGATGTATGACAAAAAGGCAGAAGAAATTAAGAATCTTGTGCAGACTCGTCTTTGGAATGAAGATCATCAATTTTTCGAGACACTGCAAGGCGACACTTTGGCTCAGGCCAGGGAGGCCATCGGGTATATTCCATGGTATTTCAACCTCCCGGATAAAGAAAAATATGATGCAGCCTGGTTGCAACTCAATGATGAAGAAGGATTCTCAGCACCCTTCGGATTGACTACTGCCGAACGTAGACATCCCCGCTTCCGTAAGAATCCGGTAGGTCAATGTGAATGGGATGGAGCAATCTGGCCGTTTGCCACTGCACAGACTCTGACAGGGCTTGCCAATTATCTTGCCACTGCGGAAAATCCAGTAATCGGCGACAGTACATATTTTGCCAATATCAAGCGCTATGTAGAGTCGCAACATTACCGCGGGCGTCCCTATATCGGAGAGTATCTGGATGAAGTGACAGGCTATTGGATCAAAGGGGATCAGGAACGAAGCCGCTATTACAATCATTCCACTTTCAACGACCTTATAATAACCGGTGTGGTTGGCCTCCGCCCGCGAAGCGATAATGCCATAGAAGTGAATCCTCTTGTTCCTGACGACCAATGGGATTGGTTCTGCCTTGACAACGTGCCTTATCATGGACACAATCTGACCATACTTTGGGATAAGGATGGCAGTCGCTATAACAAAGGGAAAGGTCTGAATGTGTATGTAGATGGCAAAAAAGTAGGGCACTCCCCTACTCTGTCACATCAAATTTTCCACAATGCTATTAAATAGTTATGACTAAGCGATTTGTCACTCTTATAGCTACCCTATTGATTTGTGTCGCTTCAAGCATGGCGCTTGAAGTGACACGAATGACTTGCGAGCTGACTGACATTCCTTTGGCACTCCCCCAGTCGGCTCCCCGATTTGGATGGCAACTCTCCGGGGAAAAAGATGCCATGCAATCTGCCTATCAGATAGAGATATATGCAGACCGGGGCAACCAAAGAAGTCTTATTTGGAATTCCGGCAAGGTGATTTCAAATAAGAGTCAACTCGTAAAGTATGATGGCCCCGGACTGAATCCTATCACCCGCTATTTCTGGCGGGTGAAAGTATGGGATGAGGCAGATAAGTCGAGCAAATGGAGTCAGTTTTCTGAGTTTCGTTTAGCTCCGGATGAAAAATTTCTCAATGGCAAATGGATTGGAGCCGTAAGCTATGAAGACGCGGGGCTCCCCGAAGGGAGGAATTATACGGCTGACAAATGGAAAATTCCGGAAGTCAAAGAGGCATGGGAAAAAGTTGACTCTCTGACTAATAGAAGTATCTTGCTTCGCACCGATTTCAATCTTCCCCGAAAGGTAGCCGACGCCTCTGTGTATATTTGCGGACTCGGACACTATGAATTGTCAATCAACGGCAAGAAAGTGGGCGATGGCGAGTTCACACCGCTTTGGAGCGACTATGACAAGACCGTATATTATAACACCTACGATGTCACTGACTACGTAAAGCTAGGGGAGAATGCTCTCGGCGTTTTACTCGGCAACGGATTCTACAACGTCATCAAAGGGAAGCGCTACAGTAAGTTGCAAATAGGATTCGGTCCGGAGACTCTATGGATGAAGATGATAGTGAATTTCACTGATGGCTCACAGGAGATAATATCGACCGGGGAAGACTGGAAGTATGCTTTAAGTCCTATCACTTTCCATTCTATTTATGGCGGAGAAGATTATGATGCGAGGTTGCTACAACCCGGGTGGGACTGTGCAGGATTCAATGATTCTTCATGGAGTCCGGTCGTTGTCCAACGGGCTCCAAAGGGAAAGCTCACCCCACAGATGGCATCTCCGGTAAAGATTATGGAGCGTTTCCCTATCAAAGAAATATATAAGTTATCACCAGAAGAAATAGAAGGGGCTTCGAAATCAACAAAACGAACGGTCGATCCGTCAGCAATTCTGTTGGATATGGGTCAAAATCTTGCCGGATTTCCTGAGATTACACTCCAGGGCAAGCCTGGCCAGACTGTCACGATGATAGTTTCAGAAAGCCTGACCGACGAGCATGCGGCAAATCAGCGTCCGACAGGACGCCAACATTACTACACTTATACTCTTGGCAGCGATATGCCTGAGACATGGCATCCGCGATTTTCCTATTACGGGTTCCGCTATATTCAGCTTGAAGGAGCTGTGCTGGAAGGGGAGGCAAACAATGATTCCCTCCCTGTAGTCAAAGATATCCAATCATGCTTCATCTATAATTCTGCTGATGAAAGAGGAAAGTTTGAAAGCAGCAATGAAATATTGAATGGTGCTCATCGTCTCATCCGCAATGCAGTGAGGAGCAATATGCAGTCTGTTTTCACTGATTGCCCTCATAGAGAGAAACTCGGATGGCTCGAGCAAGTGCAACTCAATGGTCCGGGACTTCTATACAACTACGATCTTACATCTTACCTACCCAAGGTGATAAAGGATATTGCCGATAGCCAGCGGGAAGATGGAGCAGTTCCAACTGTGGCCCCACAATATGTAGTCTTTGAGGGCAAAGGAATGGATGTCTTCAGTGAATCTCCGGAATGGGGAGCCACCCTCATAATAGCCCCATGGATGTATTATGAGACCTACGGCGATGACTCACTGATACGCCAATATTATCCTAATATGGTGAAGTATGCCTCATATCTTGCCTCCAGAGCTGAAGACAATCTGCTCGATTTTGGATTGGGCGACTGGTATGACTATGGGGATTTCCGTGCCGGATTCTCGCGTAACACACCCATCGGGCTGGTTGCTTCTGCCCAATATTATATGGACATCATATATCTGGCAAAGGCTGCCGAACTCATTGGAAAGTCAGAGGATGCAAAAGCATACAATGACCTTGCCGGAAAAATACGTGAGTCTTTCAATAATAAATATTTTGATAAGGCCTCAGGCAACTATGGCTCAGGAAGCCAAACCTCTAATGCCATGCCTCTCTTTCTTGGAATGGTGCCGGATGGATATCAGCAACGAGTGATCGATAATCTTGTAGAAGACATTACAGAACACGACATGCGACTGACGACAGGGGATGTAGGCAATCGGTTTCTTTTCCGTGCACTCGCCGATAATGGACTGGATTCCATCATGTATGAGATGCACAATCATTACGATGCCCCGGGATACGGCTTTCAACAGAAATTCGGTGCGACAACCCTTACAGAGCAATGGGATCCACGCCAAGGATCTTCTTGGAATCACTTTATGATGGGTCAGATAGATGAATGGCTGTTCCGGTCTTTGGCCGGCATTAAGACCGACAAATCTTCTCCCGGACTGCAACATATACTGATTCAACCCTCTTTTGTCGGTGATCTCACTGATGTAAGTGGGAAGGTGATGACTTTATATGGAGATGTTGAAGTGGAGTGGCATCGTAAAGGCAGTGAATTTCAGATTAATGTCTCTCTACCGGTAAATGTGTCTGCCGATGTCTTTATCCCGGGACAGAAGATGCCGGTAAGTATAAAATCCGGCTATCATACGATATCAGGCAATCTGTAATTGATAATTTCCGGCAATCTACAAGGATGAGATTTTCGATTTGTTTGTCACATTATAGTGCTATTTATCGTATAATCTATAAATAACTCTTAGTGTAAAAAAAAAGTTAAATATTGAAGTTGTTGCGACTTAT
>CAMWJD010000087.1 GCA_947174515.1 uncultured Porphyromonadaceae bacterium | reverse complement strand
ACTATCGCTGACATCGCTGTTGCAACCAACGCCGGCCAGATCAAGACCGGTTCTGCAAGCCGTTCTGACCGTATGGCTAAGTACAACCAGCTCCTCCGCATCGAAGAGGAACTTGGCGACCGCGCTGTTTACGGCTACAAGAAGATCACTAAGAAATAAATTCGATTACGATATCGATATCATGGAAGGGTCCGGCATTTTTGTCGGACCCTTTTTTATAATTGCGAGCGCCTGCAGAAATCATAAATTTATTCAAAAAAATCAAAAAAGTATTCCAGAGATTGCTTTCAATCCAATTTTTTTGATTACCTTTGAAGTTAGAAATGAATGAAATTTCGGGATGTTTTTGTGGTTTTGGGTGCTGATTCTAATGTAAGTGTATAATTATCAATATTTTTTACTTAACCTGATTTATCAATGTTAATGAGAAGATTAAAAGGCAAGATGCTTGCGCTGCTGTGCGTGTTGCTCACGACAGTGTGTGTATCTGCATTTGCAGGCCTTCGAGATGAAGCCTGGACAGTAAATCCTTCCGACTTCCGCTATGACATGAGTTTGTATTTCAAGATGGCGAATTCGGATTTCGAGGATCTGTCATCGTACGAGATCGGAGCGTTCGTCGGCGACGATTGTCGTGGGTTAGCAGAAAAATTGGAATTGAGCCAAAACGAAAGCTGTCTTTACATGCGTATTCGCAGCAACGTGGCCCAAGGTGAGAAACTCACTTTCTACATGAAGGATCGTAAGACCGGTCAGATTGTGCTTGTGAAGGGTGATGACGGTTCTGAACTTACCTTCAAGGCTGATACCCGTATCGGTATGCCCTCGGATCCATTCCTGATGTCGCCTTACTACACCGCCGTGTTCAAGATCGACGGTGAGTTTATGCAGACTATGGAATTGGGTTACGGTGATCCCGTCGTGGCTCCTCAAGCTCCGGCTAAAGAGGGATATACTTTCAATGGATGGGGCGATGTGCCGGCCACGATGCCCGCATATGATATTGAGCTCTACGGCTCCTATTCTGTCAATAAATATAAATTGACATTTATGGTAGGTGAAGATGAGCTCTTTTCAGGTGAAGTAGCCTACGGCGCCGCTATCGTAGCTCCTGAAGTGCCTTCAAAGGAAGGTTATAGTTTCAGCGGATGGACCGACCTCCCTGAGACTATGCCTGCAAAAGACCTCGTTTTCAATGGCGAATATGAGGTGATGAGCTTCAATGTGGTCTATAAGATCGACGGCGAGACAGTTCACACCGATAAGGTGGCTTATGGTCAGGCTATTCCCGAATTTAAAGACGTCCCTGCAAAAACCGGCTATTCATTTTCCGGATGGCTTGAAATCCCTGATTCAATGCCGGCTCGCGACGTTGAAATCAACGGTTTCTATACAATAAATCATTATACTGTCACGTTCTATGTCGGTGATGATGTCTTTGTATCTCAGGAATTGGCATATGAAGAAGAAATCATCAAGCCGGAAGCTCCGGCCAAAGAGGGTTATTCTTTCACCGGCTGGGAAAATGTTCCCTCGGCTATGCCGGCGGAGAATCTCGTGTTCAAGGGTGACTACACCGTCAATACCTATTCTGTAGTGTTTAGGATAGATCAGGAAGTTTTCAGCACTCTTGAACTTGAATATGGAGCTGAAATAGTGGCTCCCGAAGCTCCCGATATGGAGGGCCACACTTTCAGCGGATGGGGAGAAGTCCCGGCCACAATGCCCGCTTATGATCTTGTTTTCGTAGGCACTTATGCCGACAACTATTACACGATCACTTTCAAGGTGGGTGATGAGGTGATAAAGATGGCAGACCTCGCTTATGGTGCCGAGATCCTTCTTCCGGAGGTGCCGGAAAAAGAGGGATATTCATTCAGCGGCTGGGGAAATGTTCCTGCCGCTATGCCGGCTGCCAACATTGAGATTGTAGGCAGCTACATATTGAATAATTACAGTATCACATTCAAAATCGACGAAGAAGTGATCTATGCCGGTCAGCTTGCATATGGTGCGGAGGTTTCTGCCCCGCAGGCCCCTGACAAAGAGGGATATACATTCTCCGGATGGGGAATAGTGCCCGCCGTGATGCCGGCTTCCGACTTAGTGATTTCCGGAACATACAATGTCAATACCTACACTTTGACATTCCTGGTCGACGGTGAGATCATCTACTCCTTCCCCGTGCCCTTCGGCTCGGAGATCGCTCTTCCCGAACCTCCTGAAAAAGAAGGATATTCTCTGGTAGGCTGGACTGCTCCGCAGGCTACAATGCCGGCTTATGACTTGAATATCAACGGCACGTACAATGTCAATATGTATATGGTGACATTCAAGATCGATGATGAAATCGTTTTTGGCGGCTTTGTTCCTTATGGAGGTGAGATCACAGTTCCCGAGGCTCCTGTGAAAGAAGGTTACACATTTGCCGGCTGGGGCATGGTGCCGGGCGTGATGCCTGCTTCGAATCTTGAATTCAACGGCTCTTACGATGTCAATATCTACAATCTTACTTTCATGGTCGACGGCGAATCGGTATATTCCGCTTCGGTCCCTTATGGTGCTGAAATCGTGGCTCCGTTCCTCCCCGACAAGGAAGGTAATACATTCAGCGGCTGGGGAGACATGCCTAAAACAATGCCCGCCAACGATCTTGTATTGAGCGGCACATATTCATTGAATTACTACATGCTCACCTTCAAGGTAGGAGAAGACGTTATCTTCAGCGGCGAAGTCCCCTATGGCGCTTCTATCGAAGCTCCGCAAGCCCCTGCTAAGGAAGGACATACGTTTGTCAGCTGGGGCGATGTGCCGGCCGTTATGCCGGCAGGCAATCTTGAATTTGTCGGTGAATATGTCACCAATTCATACTCATTGACTTTCAAGATCGGTGATGAAGTGATATCCGAGGAAAATATTCTCTTCGGTGATCCCGTCAGAATCCCTAATGTGCAGGATAAGGAAGGCTATTCTTTCACCGGTTGGGGAGTGGTGCCTGAAGTCATGCCGGCTCAGGATCTCGTGATTACGGGCTCTTATGAAGCGAACAATTACAGTGTCACATTCAAGATAGGCGAAGAGGTGATCTACTACGCTCTTCTCCCTTATGGATCTGCGATCGTAGCTCCTGAAGTTCCTGAAAAAGAGGGTCACACCTTCGCAGGTTGGGGCGAGATTCCTGCTGTAGTCCCCGCCGAGAATCTTGAATTCTCCGGCAGCTACACCGTCAATACGTATACAGTGACATTCACTATCGGTGATGAAGTAGTCGCTAAGTCGGAAGTGGCTTACGGCGATATGATAATACTTCCCGTAGTTCTTGACAAGGAAGGCTACACATTCAGCGGCTGGGGCATCATCCCCACTTCAATGCCTGCTTCAGATTTGAACTTCTGCGGCAACTATGAGATCAACTACTACACATTGACTTTCAAACTCAACGACGAAGTGATCTATTCATCTTTGGTCGCTTACGGCTCGGAAATCGTAGCTCCCGAAATTAAAGTGGAAGAAGATTACGAATTCTCCGGATGGTCCGAATATCCCGCCACTATGCCTGCCGGAGATGTTGAGGTGACCGGTACCCTTACCGACAAGCGGGGTGCTGTCGATTCTATCACCGGCGAAACTGACACAGTGACGGTAGTCACTCCCGATGGTGTAGTGCTCTTCATGAATGTCAAAGTTTCCGAAATTGAAGGCAAACTTGCGTCAGGTCTTTACATCATAAACGGCAAGAAGGTGATGGTGAAACAATAAAACAAAAATTAATCCATTAATACAATAAAACCTATGCGAAAATCAATTCAGCAGATGCTCATGCTCAGTCTGTGTGCCATGTCGACCTCTCTTATGGGAGCGGCCACACTCAGCGTGGATGAAGCAAAAGACATTGCCGCTGAATTCTTTCAGTCCGGCGATGTCCTCCGGCTGGCAGACAAGGATGCGTTTGTCCTTGCTTACACTGCCTCCGATCAGGCATCAAATCCGATTTGCTACGTTTTTAATGCCAAGGATGGCAAAGGATTCGTGATTATTTCGGCTGATGAAAGTTCCATTCCGGTCATCGGTTATTCCGATCAATCCACATGGAGCGTCGGCTCTGTTCCGGCTTCAGCCGAGAGTGTGATTATTGAGCCGGTCAAGGCATCGGCCGACGTGCGCCGACGTGTGCTTGCTCATGCTTCCGCAAAGTCTGAAAGCAAAGTGCTTCAGACTCCCTCATGGAGCCAGGAAGCACCGTTCAATAACAGTATCCCTAACCGTCGTCTGACCGGTTGTGTCGGTGTGGCTCTTGCAGAAATCTTGAAATATCACAATTTCCCTGCATCTCGTCCCTCTACCTTGGTGAATTCAGGCGAGGCTGCCGATTATAACTGGAATATGATGCGTTTGGACAACTACCGTTCCGGTTATTCTCTTGAGGAGGCTAATGCCGTAGCTGCTCTGGTGGCTGACGCCGCCGTTGGAATCGGTACTGACTTCGGTATGTCCAGTTCAAGCGCCTATGAGGTGAAAGTGCCTTATGCGCTTACTTCACTATTCGGCTATGATGCCGGCGTTTCTTATAAGAAGCGTCAGGAATTGAGCCGCGATGAGTGGGACCAGGTGATAATAAATGAAATTGACTCGGAGCGTCCTGTGCTTTATTGCGGTCAGGACGTTTCAGCCGGTCACGCTTTCGTTTGCGACGGTTACGAGATGCATGGATCCGTGCCTTATTTCCACATCAACTGGGGATGGGGTGGATCTGCCAATGGTTTCTACGCTACCGATGCGCTGAATCCTGTGGTGAGCAAAGCTCATAGCTACAACGATCTGATGACTATCGTCTACAATATCAAACCTGCTGCCGACAACACGGCGTGGTCTGATATCCACATCACGAGCGATGGTGCTCAGGTGGGTCTTACACTCGATGTGACCGACATTGCCTCGGCCTCTTCTTTCACTGTCCGTGCCGGAGCATTGAAGAATATCTCAAACACGGATTTCAGCGGTAAGCTTTCCGTAGGACTCTTTGGAGCGGACGGCAAGATGAAGTGTCTTCTCAGCGACGGAAGGAACTTCAATCTTATCGCCCTTCAGATCATGAGCTATCTTGATTTCCTATGCAGTGTTCCGGCAGGCACGGCAGTTGCCGACGGCGATGTGATTCGCCTTGTGGCTCAACCGGCTTTCAGCACCGAATGGCAGCCCGTGGCAGGCGATCTCCTTGCTTCAGGTTCGGTTCCGGCAAAAGGGAATCAGATCTCTTATTTCTCTGTGTCGATGCCGGCTTCCTCAGCTGATGCTGAAGTATCCGCTTCCGACAACAAGGTGATCAAAGGACGCGACTTCACATTTACCGTGGTTCCGAAATCTGTAGATAAGGTAGTCACCGTGAAGGCCAACGGCTTTATTCTCACCGGCGACGCCAACAACGTATATCGCCTTTCAAATGTGCTTCAAGACCAGAAGATCGATATTCTTGTCCAGAATGCATCGGATGTGCTTTCAAAGAAGGCCGTGTGGGTGACCGCCGGCAATCTTCAGAATCTCATCACCGAGCAGGAAGCGGCCACAATCAAGGAACTCACTCTTTTCGGTACGATTAATTCCAATGACTTCAATTTCATGCGCGACCGCATGAAAATCGAGCGTCTTGACATCTCTCAGGTCAGCATCGCGGCCAATGGTTCAAACCCGGCCAATGCAATTCCGACAAAAGCGTTCAATGGATATCGCTCTCTTAAGCAGATCATTCTTCCGGGTAATCTCACTACGTTCAAGAACGGCTGTCTTGCTCAGACAGGTCTTACTTCTATCGAAATCCCCGCTTCTGTCGGCACTTGGGAATACAACGTTTTCGTTGGCTGCAATCAGCTGCGTGAGGTGATCGTACGTCGTTCTTCTCCGGCTTGGATCAACTGGTGCGTGTTCAACGGCACTCCGCAGACCAAGCTCGTGGTTCCCGTAGGCGCTTCTGAAGCATATAAGGCTAAGGAATACTGGCAAGACTTCAAGGATATCATTGAAGAAAATGCCGTTCCCGCTAATTATTACACTCTTACTGTCGCAGAGCAGAAAGGTCTCAGGTTTACGTATCTTTCTGAAGGATCTGTATTCAGCAAAGGTGAAAAATATCAGTTCCGTGTGGATACCGATAATTCCTTTGATGATTCGGTGATGCAGGTGTATGCGAATTCCACACTCCTCACTCCCGACGCATCCGGTGTCTATACCGCCACTATCGGGAGCAATACGCTCATCCATGTCGAATTTAGAAATCCTCAGCCTACTACCGTCGACACTACTTGGAAGCTGACCGGCGATGCAGGTGGTATTGGCCTCGTTACTTCAGTTGTAAATGTGCCTGTCAACCAGTCATTCGTTGTCCGCGCTAATGCGATAAAGGTGCCTAAGGGCGATGATGCGGCTAAGTTCTATGCTTTGGTGCTTACTGATAAGAATGGTGCCATCAAGGAATTTATCTCTTCTGTCGTCAGCAACTATTACAGCCGCACAGGAGAGAACCTCACCTACAATTTCAACTGTAGGGTTAAGGAAGCGCAGGTAAAAGAAGGCAACCGCATACATCTTGCCACATCCTACAATAAGAAAGACTGGCAGCTCGTGGAAGGCGAATCGGAAGCTATCACCGACCATCTGGAGGCTGTGAATAATCCTGTTGTCTACCACAACATCACGATGCCTTCAAGCGTCACCGGTGCAAGAATCGATGGCGGGGCGTCTGAGATAGTACGCGGTATGCCGTTCACTATCAAGGCTTCTGCCATAAATCCTGCTCAGCGTGTGTCAGTAGCGGTCAATGGCGAGACCAAGCAGTCGAATGTGACAAACGCCAACGTAACCATTCCTGCTGTTCTCGAAGACCTTGACGTCACAATCACAGTGAAGGATGCGGCGGCCGACGATTATATGGTCTATAATATTCAGGAAGGTCTTTTGGCTGAAAAATTAGCTGACTGCCCGACGCGCGTGAAGCTTATCGGAAATATGCTCGTGAGCGATTTCAACGCTATACGTGATAACGCAAGCACTATCATAGACCTCGATATGTCGGATGTCACCATCAAGGGCGCCGCGATGACCGGTAACCAGATTCCCGAGAATGCGTTTGCTCCCTCAAGCGCAAGTGCATTGTCTTCGCTGAAGACCATCATCCTCCCCAACAATCTTGAGCGCATCGACAAGAACGCTTTCGCCCGTTGCACTCAGATCACTGAAATCATCATTCCTTCCAATGTAAGCTACATCGGCAACGGTGCGTTTGCTGCCTGCATAAATCTTTCTAAGATAGATGCCCGTCCGAAGGTGGCTCCTACATGTGGAAATACCAATCCGTTCCCGCAGGGAAGACTTTCCCAGATCTCCCTCGTGGTGCCTAAGGGCTCGGAAGAAAGCTACAGCGTGCCTTCTACGTGGTGGTCGATGCTGACCATCTATAAGGCTCCTGCCGAGGCGAAGGATTACTATTGGGTAAAGCTTGACAACCCCGGTTATTATTATGTACGCGATTACAAGGGGAGTCTCAACAGTGTGCCCATCGGATCGGCAGATTTCGATTTGGTGATTGAGCTTCCAAACTGTCAGCAATCAAAATTGAAGGCAGACGCCCGCACTCATCTCCGTCCCGGCGTGGCATTCAAGCTATACGACAACGGCGTGGATGTAATGGCCAATTTGAACTCATTCCAATATCAGCCCAATTCATATTCATACATTTATCCCGTGCAGCATTGGAGCCAGACAGCAGGCTTGTTTGGAATCAGATTTATCCACTCCGCTACCTCCGGTCCGTGGGTGCCTCAGAATCATGAGATAGAGCTGAAGTTCTTCTATTCAGTCAATTTTGAGTATAAGGAAGGTGCCGAAGGCGTCAAGGCTGAGATCGTAGAAGTGCCTGATGGATGCGAATGGCGTAATGTATTCATGGGTAATTTCCAGAATCAGGTGAAGAATTCTTACGGATCTTTAGTTCAGAACACAGAAGTAAAACCTGTTATCTATAAGGAAGGCAGCGAGCTCAAGTTCCAGCTCTCCGACCCTGCTCCCAAGACTCAGCTTGTGGTCAACCTTATGACCAGGATCATGACCAAGACCGGTAAGGATCCTGAATATGAAGAAAGGAAAATGACGCTTGAGCCAAACAATGGCATCTACACTATTCCGGCACTCCAGGGTGACACTTGGATTACAGTCACAGGCATAAGAAGCTATGATGAAGGTGATCCAATTCCTGCGGAAGCTCTCGAATCTTTCGAAAAGCAAGATGTCATTACATTCAACGAACTTACAGTGACCGGTGAAGTTAATGAAGAGCAGTTTGAGATGATCCGCGATAAGTTTGACAGCATTGAAACTCTCGACCTTACCGGTATCGCTAATGAGTCGATTCCTGAAGGTGCTTTCGAAGGGATGTCTCAGCTCAAGGATGTGATCGTTTCGGAGACTGTCACTGAAATCGGCGCGGCAGCTTTCGCAGGTTGCGACAATATCGAGTCGCTCACTCTCCCCGGCGTGACTTCAATCGGAGATGGCGCATTTGAGGGATGTGATAATCTGACAAGTATCCTGCTGCCTTCTCTCGGAGCTCCCGCTGCGAGCGGAATGCCCGGAATGAGAAAGGCCGGCGCTGTCGACGGCGTGACCGCTGAATCCTTCAAGGGTCTCAACCCCAACTGTCTCATCTATGTCGGTTCGGTTGATGTCCCGGATGCTGAGTCACTCAACATTATCCTCAATAAAGATGGTAATCGTGTGGCTGCTTCGGATATCGTTCTCGATGGCAATCACTCTTTCAATGCTCCGGCAAGCTTCATGCTCGGCGAACACAAGATTTCTTTCACCACCGATATCGTTGCAAGCGATTCTTGTGATATCGACGGCGGATGGAAGACTATCATACTTCCTTTCCAGCCTTCGGAAATGAAGGTCAATGCGGAATTTGGCGATCGTAAGGGCAGCGGCATCCACATCCTGTCGTTCGACGGTGAAGACGCAGTGGAATTGACTGAGCAGACAGCTCTTCTTCCCAACCGTCCGTATCTTGCCAACGTTTGCGCTCCGTTCGCTTCCGTTCCTGTGACATTCACAGCATCGGCTCGCGTTCAGGATGGCGAGGATGTGGTCTACGATGTTCCTTTCACTCCGGTTCCTGAAGAACTCGTGGCTGTCGGTAAGGAATTCTCCCTTTATGGTTCTTATGATGGCCAGACACGTCCGGTGGTTTGCTACTCTCTGAATGAGGATGCAAGCAAATTTATCCGCCCGGAAAGCGACGAAACCATTGCGGTGCCCTCATTCTCCGCTTATCTCGTTGCCAACGAAGGCACTGACAAGGCTGAAATGGCAGTCGGAAAGCATCCTATGTGGGTTCATGAGCCTGCAGCGGTCGGAATGGCGGGAAATAAGCTCTATCGCTCTAATCTCATAGATCTGGCTTCCGCTACTAAGAAGGCTTCTGTATATTACACTGCAGATGGTTCCGATCCGGTAGTGAGCAGCGAAAGAATTCTTTTCTCTCAGCCGTTTGCAATGACTGCTGACGAAATGAATATCAAGGCTGTGGCTGAATATGAAGGTTTTGTGTCTGATGTGGTGGCTCTTGATTTTGAGCTGAAAAAGACTGACATCGATTATTCGCTTGTTAAAAACTGGAACTGGATCTCTCACAATGCCGAGAACTCTGTCGCTGTTGCTGACTTCGCCTCTGAAGGTGTCGGAACTATTCTCTCACACACTCAGGAAGTGGTGAATGATCCTGTTCATGGTCTTGTAGGCAATCTTAAGGAGATGGAACCGGCCGTAGGCTATAAGGTTTGTGTGTCAGCTGATGGCTGGAACGGTAAGGTTGCCGGCATCGCATTTGATCCTGTCGCCGTCGTGAAGCTCAAGAAGGGCTGGAACTGGATCGGAACTCCCGTAGGAGAAGGAAGCCTGATGATCGACGATCTCCTTGCAGCCCTTAAGGCTGAGGAAGGTGATATGCTCGTAAGTCTCGACGGTTTTGTTCAGGCTGATGCCGATGGTGTATGGAAGGGTTCTGTTTCTCATATGGTTCCGGGGGCAGGCTATATGTTCTTCAGTAATTCCGATAAAGAATTTGTCTATACTCTGGCTCCCGAGAGAGAGGAGACTGCACCTGCCAAGGCTCCGGTTGCGGCTCTCGATGGATATTGGACTGTCGACAACCACAAGTATGCTTCTGTGATGCCGGTGATCGCTTCTCTTGAGGGTCTTGGTGCGGATGCTTGTGAAATCGCTGCATTCTGTGGCGACGAGTGCCGTGGCATCGGTGTGGCGGTCGACGGATTGATGATGATCAACGTTCATGGAAATGCCGGTGATGTGATCGACTTCCGTTTCATCAACACTGCAAATCAGGAGATGATATCTCCGACCAAGGCTGTTTTCGATGAGAATCCTGTCGGCACGTTTGCTGATCCGTTTATTGTCAATGTTGGCGGGGCTTCCGCTGTCGAGTCGCTGACGGTAGGTTCGCTTTCGATATCTTACGGGAATGGCGAAATAGCGTTGAGAGGCGACCTTTCAGACGTTATGTCGGTTGAGGTATATGACGTCACCGGCAAACTGATTGCGAAAGGTAAAGACGTGATCTCACTTGGAAATGTCGACGGCAATGTAGTGACAGTGGTGATCCGCAGCGCTGAATCCACAAATGCAGTCAAGCTTCTTGTAAAATAATCC
>CAMWJD010000086.1 GCA_947174515.1 uncultured Porphyromonadaceae bacterium | reverse complement strand
ATAGAATAGAAGTTTCCTAAACTTTAGATAGGGGTTCGATTCCCCTCGGAGGTACTAAGAGCCCATCTCAAAAATGAGATGGGCTCTTGATATTAGCGTTCGGCGCGCATCGGATTGCTCAGGAAGTCGGCATAGGCGAGGCGTATTCCTTCCGATAGTTCGGTGCGATAAGTCCAACCGAGTTTTGTGGCTTTGCTTACGTCCAGAAGTTTCCGCGGTGTCCCGTTAGGCCGGGATGTATCCCAATTTATCTTACCGTTATAGCCTACTGTCGAAGCTACTAATTCGGTAAGTTGCTTTATGGTGAGTTCTTTGCCGGTGCCGGCATTTACGGTCTCGTTCCCGCTGTAATTGTTCATCAGGAATACACAGAGATTCGCGAGGTCATCGACGTAAAGGAATTCCCGCAGAGGAGAGCCGTCGCCCCAACACGTCACTTCAGTCAATCCCTTCTCCTTAGCCTCATGGAAACGGCGGATAAGAGCCGGCAGCACGTGAGAATGTTCAGGATGATAATTGTCGTTCGGTCCGTAAAGATTAGTGGGCATCACGGAGATATAGTCGGTCCCATACTGGCGATTGAGATATTCGCAATATTTTAGACCGGAGATTTTTGCGAGCGCATACGCCTCATTTGTCTTTTCCAATTCCGAGGTCAAGAGGCATGACTCCGGCATGGGCTGAGGCGCCAACCGGGGATAAATACATGAAGATCCTAGAAATTCAAGTTTCTTGACTCCGTTTTTCCATGCGGCGTGTATCACATTCATCTCGAGCATCATGTTATCATACATGAAATCGGCAAGATGCTCCGAGTTTGCCACAATACCTCCTACCTTTGCCGCCGCCAGAAACACATACTCCGGTTTTTCGGCCTTAAAGAAGTCATCTACGGCCTGCTGGCTGATCAGATCTAATTCGGAATGACTGCGGGTAATGATGTTTTTATAGCCTTGCCTCTTAAGTTCCCTGACGATTGCAGAACCGACCATTCCACGGTGGCCTGCCACATAAATCTTTGATTCTAAATTCATTTCACAATTCCTTTTTCAAGGTATTCCTCAAGGTTCATACGCACGTGATCGCCGGCACGCTCTACAGCCACCTTTTCCATATCAGCATCGACCATAATATTGACGAGCTGCCGGAAAGACGTTTTCTTAGATGGGTCCCAACCTAATTTTTGTTTGGCTTTTGTAGGATCACCCCAAAGATTGACCACATCGGTAGGTCGATAGAAATCAGGGGAAACCTCTATCACCACTTTCCCCGTAGCTTTATCTACACCTTTCTCATTCACCCCCTCGCCAAAAAATTCAAGTTCTATTCCTGCTCTGCGGAAGGCATATATGCAGAATTCACGCACGGAATGTTGTTCACCTGTGGCGATTACGAAATCATCAGGCTGAGGCTGCTGCAGTATCAGCCACATACACTCCACATAGTCTTTAGCATATCCCCAGTCGCGCAGCGAGTCAAGATTTCCGAGATAGAGCTTTTCTTGTTTGCCTTGAGCGATGCGGGCTGCCGCGAGGGTGATCTTGCGGGTGACAAAAGTCTCCCCCCTGCGTTCACTCTCATGATTGAAAAGGATACCCGAGCAGGCAAACATATTGTAAGCCTCCCGATATTCCCTGACAATCCAGAAACCATAAAGCTTGGCCACAGCATATGGGCTATAAGGATGGAATGGAGTATTTTCGTTCTGGGGCACCTCTTCCACCTTACCGTAAAGTTCAGAGGTAGAAGCCTGATAGAAACGGCAGCTATCAGCAAGCCCGCATTGGCGGATTCCCTCCAGAAGACGCAAGACTCCGGTGGCATCCACATTTGCGGTATATTCCGGAGAGTCAAAGCTTACCTGCACATGGCTCTGCGCGGCTAAATTATAGACTTCATCCGGACGCACCTTATTGAGGACCTGAATTACCGACATTGAATCGGTGAGGTCGGCATAATGGAGGTGAAACTGAGGATGACCCTCCAGATGTGCGATGCGTTCACGGAAATCCACAGAAGACCGTCGGATAGTACCATGCACGTCATAACCTTTCTCTATAAGGAGCTCGGCGAGATACGATCCATCCTGGCCTGTCACGCCTGTAATCAATGCTGTTTTCATATTTGTATAAATTTTTTTACAAAAATAGAAAAAAATCTGAATACAGTAAAAAATTTGTGAAAGATACTGAGTTTATTGACGCCGATCTGACGTTTGTAATGTTGTAACTGTATCCACAGTCCTCATTTTATTGCGAATGATGGTATAGAAAGAGGAACTGATTGGAGATGGATAATATTAAAATATTAAAATATCAATACTATGAATGACAGATTGAGTTATGAAGAGAAAAAGGAATTGCCCGCAAGCGTGTTCGGGCTGCCGGAACGAAGAGAATACCCTATGCCCGATGCGGCTCATGTAAGGGCTGCGGAGTCGTATTTCCGTTATTGCCCTGAAGACCTTAAGCCGAAGCTGGCCAAAGCTATCCTCGCTAAAGCAAAAGAATTTGGCGTTCAGGTGGAGTCTCCCGCAGTATTGTCATACGTTTCAGAATAAATTGCAATATTTTTTTGCAAAGAAGCGGATAATCAAGCAAAATTTAGTAATTTTGCATTATGATTAAAGCTGCTTTGATAGACATGGATGGGGTCTTGTACGACTCCATGAAATACCATACTCTCGCCTGGCGACAGATGATGGAGGAAAACGGCATAAAATGCAGCCGCGATGAGTTCTACCTGTATGAAGGTATGACCGGAGCGACTACGATCGACCTTATCTGGCAAAGAGAATTCGGTCATCCTTGCGACCCGGAGAAGCGAACCGCTCTTTATGACTATAAGACCCGCATCTTCAAGAAGATAGGAGGCAATGAGATGATGCCTGGAGCAGACAGGATGCTTCAAGCTCTTTGCAAACGCGGCATACGCTGTGTGCTCGTCACCGGTAGCGGGCAGGCATCCCTTATCGACAATATCAGCAAAGACTATCCCGGTGTGTTTGCCGAGGGAATGATGGTGACGGCGCATGATGTGACAAACGGAAAGCCGGATCCTGAGCCATATCTCAAAGGCCTTGAGAAAGCAGGAGTCAATCCGGAGGAGGCTATAGTGATAGAAAACGCACCGTTGGGTGTTCGTGCGGGAGTAGCTGCAGGGATACGCACTATGGCTGTTTGCACCGGGCCAATACCGAAAAAGAATTTTCAAGAAGAAAAGGCTTGGGGGGTATTTTCATCAATGGAGGAATTTGCCGATCTCGTACCGCTTGTAATCGACATTCTGAATTCAGAGTCCCCATATTTGCTTGCCGACAGCAATACCTCAAAACTGGTGGTCGACCGGTTAGCCGAGCAAATGCCGGTCTTACACGATATTACGCGCTGTGTCATTCCTGCAGGCGA
The DNA here is from genome assembly GCA_947174515.1 of uncultured Porphyromonadaceae bacterium. Taxonomy (GTDB): domain Bacteria; phylum Bacteroidota; class Bacteroidia; order Bacteroidales; family Muribaculaceae; genus Lepagella. Next base: position 7,335 of record CAMWJD010000086.1, on the reverse strand, counting down.
CGATCATAAGAATATCGAATCTCTCACCAAAGTGTGGCGTACGCTATCAGAAAAAGGAGCTACCCGTCGCTCCACACTCTTTTGCATCGGTGGAGGAATGGTGACCGATCTCGGAGGATTTGCAGCTGCTACATTCAAAAGGGGGATTGAGTGCATAAACGTATCTACGACTTTGCTTGGGATGGTGGATGCCGCTACAGGCGGGAAAACAGCCATCAACCTTGACAGTCTTAAAAATGAAGTGGGAATATTCGCGATGCCGAAAGATGTGGTCATTATTCCCGAAACCCTCGATACTCTCCCTCTTGTCGAATTGCTGTCAGGCTATGCGGAAATGCTAAAGACTGCTCTCATCGCTGATCCTGTAATGTATGAGGCGCTTCTTGATGTAGACAAGTATCTAAGCGACCGAAGGGCGCTTCTTCCTTGGATCTTGAGGTGTATAGAAATCAAGACCGGTGTGACAACACGCGATCCGAAAGAAAAAGGTGAGCGAAAGATTCTAAATTTCGGCCACACTGCCGGACATGCTTTTGAATCCATGGCACTGATCAACGGAACTCCTGTCGCTCATGGAATAGCTGTGGCTCATGGTCTGCTGTGGGAACTTATTCTTTCTGTGACTGCCTGCGGCAACAACAGGAAGGGGATGCTCCCCTCTGCATGTCTTTATCCTTACGCAGCCATGCTGAAAGAATATTATCCATCGCTTGGTGTGAAATGTACGGATTTTGATCAGTTGCTCTCGCTGATGCGTCATGATAAGAAAAACACGTCGGCCGACCGTATTAATTTTACTCTAATCAATGAAATAGGTGCGGCTGAATGGGATAATTATCCTTCTGAAGCAGAAATAAGAAGTGCTTTTGAAATTTACAGCGACCTCACGGGCAATCATTGATACTTACCATACCAAAGAGAAATGAAAAAGGCATTACAATATATAGTCCCAATCATCTTGTCGGTGCTTCTGATATGGTATCTTTTCAAGAAGGTAAACTTCAAGGATGCCATGGAGATAGTGAGTCATGGAGTAGACTATTGGTGGATCCTCGCAGCTATGGGAATAAGTGTTTTTTCTCATATATTCCGTGCCCTGCGTTGGCGTATCCAATTAAATGCGCTCAATGTCAAGACATCGATGATGGAGCTCACCTGCAGTGTATTCGGATGCTATGCCATGAATCTCGTGTTGCCACGCGTAGGAGAACTATGGCGCTGCTCATTTGTGGCAGGCAGATCAAAAGCTAATTTCACAACAGTGATGGGATCGATGATGGCAGAGAGACTTACCGATACCATCACCGTCATAGCGTTGACTTTATTCACGTTTGTGGTGGCTGCCGAAGCTTTACTTTCATTTCTGAAAGAGTTTCCGATTGGAGCAGGAATAGTGCATTTCCTTTATTCTCCATGGCTTTGGGTGAGCTTAGGCTTCTTGGTCCTGATCGGTTGGTGGGGCATAAGGAAATTTTGGAATGTGCCTCTTCTTGTGAAGATAAGAAAATGGACCCGCGAAATCTGGGTCGGCTTTTATGCCGTTGTGAAAATGCCCGGAAAGTGGAAATTTCTGTTGCTGTCTGCTGCTATATGGGGCTGCTATTATTTTCAGCTCTATGTGGCCTTTTATGCTTTCGGCTTCACAAAGGCGCTTTGCGTTGAAAGCGGCATGTATCTTGGCCTGTTGCCATGCCTGGTGGCCTTCGTGTTTTCTTCAATTGGAATGGCTGTGCCGAGCAATGGAGGATTAGGGCCTTGGAACATTGCAATCATGTTTGGACTGGCTGTGTATGGAATCCCCGACGTGGAAGGGGCCGCTTTCTCAATTCTCCAATGGAGCGGACAGACTGTAATGCTGATAATACTTGGAATTTTTACTGCGATATGGATTGGAGCCACATCTCCACGGATTCAACATCTTAATCAGAGATAACCGCTATGAAATACGACAACGAAGGATTTTATGAAGAAGATGATGATCTCTGGAACGACGAACTCGAGCTCAACACTTTTGACGATCAGGACAATTCTGATGACGATACCGCACCGGAAATCGGCGGATATGATGATAATCAAGAGGAGTCTGACGACTATTACGTTCGATCGGATTCAGCACCTTCAAAACCTATATCGGAACGGTTGTTCAAGCCTAAGGATATAGAACAAGAGGAAGAAAATGATTTCTTCACTTCCGATGCTGCTCCCAAAGAACCAAAGACCCCGAAGGCTCCTAAATTGGATCCCGAAGATCCGGACTATTGGGTTGCCGATGAGTCGGAATTGGAAAGCATTTTGCGAAAGCCTAAAAAGAAATGGAAATGGTGGCTTGCGGCAATCTTGACAATCCTTGTCCTGATTGCAGCCGCTTGGATATGGTATTTCAGGCCATACGCAGACAATGCCGTAAAATATGGATACATTAAAAATATGGAGCGACGCGGCACTCTCATCAAAACGTTTGAAGGATCGATGATTCCTTATAAAGAACTGGGAGATCCCCATCCTCTGGATTTTCATGAACTCCGTTTCAGTGTCGCTTCTGACTCATTGGCCGCCAAAATGAAAAGGATGATGCTCGACTGCGTTCCCGTCAGGGTCGAATATGAGCTCTATCACACATCATTGCCTTGGAAAGGAGATGAAAGAATGATAATTACGAAAGCGGATACCGCAGATGTAAACAAAATCTTGCCACCGGACTACCGATATTATAATTAACATGCCAAATATATCTAAGAAACATTTATCAGTGTTGGGCGGAGCTCTGATCGGACTGCTCCTTCTTTTGGGGTGTGCCTCCATCGGAAATCCATCGGGGGGACCGCGTGATGAAAATCCACCACGCTTTGTGCGCGCTAACCCGACTCCGGGTTCTGTCAACGTAGATCCGGGCAATATATATATCGATTTCAATGAACTTGTCAATGTCAAGGACGCCTTTCAAAACGTAGTGCTGTCTCCTCCGGGCGAATCCACCCCCCGCGTGTCGACAAGAGGACGCCGTGTCGTGGTCAATATCACCGACACTCTGCTTCCCAACACCACCTACACGATAGATTTCGGGGATGCGATAGAAGATAACAACGAGGGCAACAAGCTCTCCGGATTTGCCTATACTTTCTCCACCGGACCCACGCTTGATTCTCTCCGTATAGGAGGCATGGTGCTCGGGGCTGAAGATATGGAACCTCAACAGGGAGTCTTTGTCGGTGCCTATATTTCAAAAGAGGATTCAGCCTTCATCAGAAAGCCGTTCGAGAGGCTGGCACGCACGGATGAATATGGCCGTTTCATCATCAGAGGATTGCAAGACACCACATATCGGCTTTTTGCTCTCAGGGATCTTGACAATGACAAGCATTATGCCAATCCCGAAGAAGATATTGCATGGTTTGAAGATGTGATTCGTCCTTCTGCGGAGAGAATCACCGTCACGGACACAATAAGAAATCTTTACGACGGGGCTATAGACACTTTGATACAGCGTGAGCGCACAAGATTTCTTCCTAACAATGTTCTGCTACGCATGTTTAATACCGGATTAAAACCACAGTATCTGGTGAGCTACACGCGTCCTGATTCCACACAGCTTGTATTCATATTCAATTCGCCGACCGAAAAGCAACCCCGCATAATGATAGCCGACGATGAGGTGTATTCAAGCCCGCTGAAGGCAGAACGCTCCATAGGAAACGACACTCTGACTTTCTGGCTTCCAAAAGAGCTGGCCTCGCGCGATACATTGAAAATTGCCCTTCAATATCACGGCAAAGAACTCATGACCGGAATCGAGACAATCATCAACGACACGGTAAAGCTCATGAAGCCGAAGCCTGCCGCTGCCAAGAAAAAGAAAGATAAGAAGAAAAAGGAAAGTAAAATTGAAAAAATTGATTCGGTGCCTGACATTATCGCCGATTCTTTGGGCCTGAAGACCGGCTCAGATTCTATTGCAGCTTCAGTGGCAGTGCCGGTCAAAAAGTTTTCTTTTACTGCAAAGGGGCCCGATGCATACACCATGCAACCGTTATCTATCGAGGCTCCAATACCAATCGCAACCCTTGATTCATCCGCTTTCCATCTTGAAATGCGGCCCGACACTATCTGGATGCCTGCAAAGCAGAAATATAAGATAGAACGTGCCGATACTCTCTCGGAAAGAAGATTCAAGATCCAATATCCTTGGGAAAGGGGAATGACTTACCGGCTTACAATCGATTCCCTTTCAGCTCAAGATATATACGGAATTGAAAATGACCTGCTTGAATATGAATTCAAGACTAAGGCTACCGAAGATCTCTCTACTCTCAAAATTAAGGTAAATGGACTCGAAGATGGGATGCCGGCCTTTATTGAATTAATCGTTTCCGGCGATAAACCCAAGTACAGCGCTCCCGTCAAAGATGGGATAGCCTTCTTTGACGGTATCGAAGCAGGCAAATATTATGCCCGTCTTTATGAAGATTTTGACGGAAACGGAAAGTTCACCACCGGCAGCTACAGGATGCAAAAAGTGTTTGGCGAGCGAACCGACACTTTAATCGCAGCCGAGGATACCGTAATAACCCGCATTGATTCTCTTAAAATTGACACCAATCCACTTAGCCTGCGATCAGATACATTATATACCGATGTCGATAGCCTGAGCGCTAACCTGTCGGATAGCACGGGAATCATAACGGCCGACACTGTCGCGTTGCAAAGAGGATTCGTCATGCCGAAGAGCGACAAAGAGATCGTAGATAGCCTCAAAAGTATCGGATATAGCCTCATCCCCATAGTTTCCGATTCAATCGGGAAAGATATTCTCATTGCAATCCAGCCTGACTATGTCTACTACTATCCCAAGATCATAAATGTGAAGAAAAACTGGGACATCGAACAGGAATGGAATGTGTTTGACACACCCCTTGACCTTCAGAAACCGACAAAGATAAAGAAGAATAAACCAAAGAACAACAAGAACCGTCAGGAACGCGAAGAGGAAGAGGAAGATGAGGATGATGAAATTGGAACAAATCCATTCATGCCGTCAAACAACCGCAACCGCAATTCCGCCAATAGAAATCTGCGATGATTAAGAGCCCCTCTCATAAATTTGAGATGGGTTCTAAGGAAAAACTCTCTTGATTATGCCATTGGGACCACGTATGATATAGAAGCCTTTCTCAAGTACGTCAAGACCGGAGGCCATTCCGGAGTATCTTTTCACTCCGGAGAGATCATACACTTCAACATGATCGTCGGGAGAAAGAATTTCATCAGGATTACCGATTGATCCTACCCCACCGACTTTCAATGCCATTTTAAGTCCGGCAACCGGATCAAAATATCCGTTCCCGTTGTGCGGGTCATCCGCATCCGGTATGTCCAGATGATTTGTGCTCGATATTATATCCATGACATCGTCAATAGTGAGCGAGGGTACTGCCTCAAGCCATGTGGCGATGTATCCCGCCACATAAGGAGAAGACATTGATGTGCCCCCTTCATCCACCCATTGGGTGTCGAAAAGCTTTAGGTGGGGATGGTATGGATAAAGTTCCAGGAAAGGCCTGCTCGCCGCCGACACGAGCTTCCCTCCGGGAGCGCATGTATGAGGCAAGATGCGTCCGTCGCGCAGAGTTCCATAACTGCTGTATCCCGCGGTGACGCCTGCTTTAAATCCGGAGTCTTTATAATAGATATTGTCATCATCAAATCCCAATGGCGCTGACATTGGCACCGAATCTCTGTTGCCATACATTCCCACACAGATCACTTTCCGACCACAAGCCAGATCACTTACAGAGCGTACAGAAGAAGGAGCTACATTCCCGGCCAGACCCGTCAGTCTTGTGTAGGTTCCATCAGCATATACCTCTACATCATTGCCCGGCTCCCCTGTCACACTGATTGCCAATTCATATCTGGCCCAGTTTCCTCGGTCTGAAATCTCAGAGGCTGTATAGTCATAACAGAGTTTCGTGAGATGACGTCCATTCTCCGGATCCACATTTCCTTCGACATACATTTCTCCTTTAAACGGGATTTCTCCTTGCTCCGCATCTCCTCCATCCCAGTTGTATAGACGGGATTCGCCGGATGCCGAAGTAAAGCTGTCAAACCATCTCACAATTTTTTTTTCATTCGAATCATATAATCCGAAAGCGATGCCTAAAGGAGCATCCGTTCCGCTCCAGATATCCGTGACACCTCGCATACTGAATTGATCCCAGAAATTATTGCCCAGTTTGAACGAAACTGAGTTTTGTTGAGGTGTGAAATCTGTTATGAGGGTATTTGTCCGCAGGCCTTCATTGCCCGATGATAAGACTATGAACGCATCATCCGCACACATATCAAGGTATTGGGAAAATAATGAAGAGCCATCGTGAGGCCCTGTGTAGCAGCCTACCGATATGTTTATCACTGCCGGCTTTCCTACTTCTTTTGCATAGTCGATGATATCTTCCACACCGGCAAGTAGTCCCACTTCTGTAAGCGTAGATACCGTCACGACGATTTCAGCATCGGTCGCAATGCCTGAATAGCTCGTGCCGGCGCCGTTGCCTGCCAGAATTCCGCATACATGAGTGGCATGATATTTATCAGGCGTGTCTGTCTTCCATTTACGGAAATCGTCATCCCCTTCTATTTGCAATCTTATTCCTTCCGACTCAACATATTGCACCACCCGCTTAATTCTTGAGCGCCCCTCGGCGTCAAGAAATGTCGGATGCAGCGGATCGATACCAATATCGCATATACCCACCACGACACCCTTGCCGGTATAAGGAATTCCGGTTGCGGTTCCGTTTTGTATGCTATTGGCATCATAATAGCTTTTTGCAATGTCAAGAGTGGGAGATAATTTCCTTTGAGGCTTGTAAGCCACGTTGCTCCTTGTCAAGGGATTGGGAAATAAACAAAGGATTATGTCGCCGCGACGACGCAAAATCTCGACTCCTTCGTTTGATAAGGAATCAAGATCCTGCTCGTCAGATATTTTGACTATCTGTGGGATATATGGAGACTCTTGTGTCTCGCCCCACACATTTATCGATAAAAAGATAAATAGGATTAAGAATATTAAAGTGCGTTTCAGTGACATAGGTTGATATATTCAACTTTCGCAGTTGAAAGTTGATGATTAAGATACTCTGGATAAGTGCGTTATGGAGCAGCTTATTCAGGAAGTGTAAAAGTGATTTTCACAGAAGATTCGCTGTCGACCGGCTTTTCATTGACTTTGGCCGGAATCCATGTCGGCATCCCCTTCACAAGGCGGATAGCTTCTGCTTCAAGATCCGGATCTACAAGTCGCACCACAGTCGGCTTGGCAAGCGTTCCATC
>CAMWJD010000085.1 GCA_947174515.1 uncultured Porphyromonadaceae bacterium | reverse complement strand
GTTGAATTTTACAAAAGACTTTAGTAATTTTGCACTTGCCAGTTGACTCTACAATCACAACATATATTGAAAAAATTTTGAAATTTGAGAAATTAGTAGTAATTTTGCAAATTATTTATCAAAAAAATACTATTTCAAACAAACATGTCATCTCACTATAATAAAAATGAGTCTACGTTCCATTATTTTCCCCAAGATAAACGAGGGGGGGGGTATTTAATTGATTTTAAACTATTTATATTTTATTTAACAACTTCTGTTACTAAAAGGATAAATAAAAGAAGCAATGTTAGACTGGCATTGCTCCTAATTTCATGTCTTCTGAATAGCTTGACCGGATTAGCAGATTCCGGAGTTAAGACAGAAGTTGGAATCAAGACAAACCTTATTTACGATGCGCTCCTATCACCAAACTTAGGAGTAGAGATTGGACTATCGAGAAATCTCACATTAGATGTAAATGGAAGTATAAATGGGTGGAAAGTCAATGATCACATTTGGAAACATTGGTTCGCCCAGCCGGAAGTGCGCTACTGGTTTTGCGATCGATTCTGTGGCCATTTCGTAGGAGCTCACCTCCATGGAGGCCAATATAATCTTGGTAAAATATCAGGATTGTCAGACTTCCTCGGGACACATTTTTCCAGGCTAAAGGACACTCGATATCAAGGATGGTTTGTCGGCGCTGGCATTGCCTACGGCTACACATGGATGATTGGAAAGCACTGGAGTGCCGAAGCAGAGATCGGAATCGGCTGGGCCTACTCACGATACGACCGCTTTCCATGCACCGAATGTGGAACCAAGATCGAAAACGATAAGGCACATAATTATTTCGGTCCGACTAAGCTTGCCCTAAACCTGATATACGTTTTCTAATTCTGATTACCAACACAACGTTTCCGACAATGTCAAAAATTCAACATATCTTTCTTAGCGCGACCGTAGCATTTGCAGCCTTCTCTTTAGATGCTTCAGGCGCAAAAACTGCCGATGTCAACGTGCCCGTGTCTAATGTCAGTGTAGACAGGGTATATGATCGTCTCAACATTAAACTCACACTCGATCTCTCAGATCTTCATATAGGATCGTCAAGAGAAATAATAGCCAGACCGGAATTGCTTGATACTGTCGGCAATGTCGCTGAGTTTCCTGCTGTCATCATTGCAGGGCGCAACCGTTACCTTATCCATGAACGAATGGATGATCTACTTTCGACCGACACTCTCGTGCGTGCATCTTCCGGGAATGCCATTCAATATTCAGCCTCTATTCCCTGGCAGCAGTGGATGGAGACAAGCACGCTTGATATGAAACTTGATTTCCGCGGATGTCGTTGTGCACCGATAGATCAAACACGTTATCCGCTGATTGACGTCGATTTAGTTCCGCCGGTGTTTTCTCCTGAGTTTATTCTTGTCTCAACTGAGTCTACCGGTGAAAAAACAGAAAAAACACGTCAGCTAAATGGATCGGCATATATAGACTTCCCTGTCAATAGAACCGGACTTTATCCCGACTATCGTCGTAACCCTGAAGAGCTTGCCTCGATACGTGCTTCAATCGATGTGGTCCGCAACGACCCTGATGCTGAAATCACCAAGATAACTATCAAGGGATTTGCATCGCCCGAAGGAGCATATGACAACAACGTGCGTCTGGCAAAAGGTCGAACCCAGACACTCCGCGACTACGTTCAGGGACTCTACGCCTTCTACCCATCGATTATGCACACCGACTGGGAGGCAGAGGATTGGGAGGGACTCCGAAAATTCATAGAAAAATCCGATCTCGAAAATCGTGACGCGATGCTTAGCCTGATTGACTCTGACCTTGCACCCGATGCCAAGGACCATAAACTCAAAATCGATTATCCCAATGAGTATGACTATCTCTTAAAGAATGTTTATCCCGCTTTGCGTCACTCTGACTATACGATCGACTATGTGATCCGCTCATTTACCGATATCAATGAGATCGCTGAATTGATAAAGACAGCCCCATCCAAGTTGTCGCTCGATGAAATGATGCTTCTTGCGCAGACACTTGACCCTGAGTCGGATGAATATGTCAACGTGTATGAAACCGCCGCAGTCATGTTCCCTACTGATACGGTTGCCAATCTCAATGCTGCATTAATCAATATGCGTCACGGCAATCTTGAAAAGGCCGAAAGCTTTCTCTCACGCGCCGGCGATTCAAACGAAGCCATCTATGCCCGTGGCATTCTCCATGGTCTTCAGGGCGACTATGCTCTGGCCCAACAGACACTCAGTTTAATTGCCGATGTAATGCCTGAAGCTGCCGAAGCCCTTGCTCGTATTCATAAAATTATGAGCCGATCCAAATAAGATTTATCATTCAAAAATTGCTAAATAAACAAAACTCTCATTATTAATTAATTCATTATTAACAATGAAAATCAAATTTCTTTTTGCAGGTTTGCTTGCACTGACTATGTTTGCATCCTGTTCTGACGACTCGGTCTTAAAAGATTCCAATGATAATTCTGTAATGGAAACTGATAAGACTTTCTACGTCAGCATGAAAATCTTGGGTGATACTCAGACTCGCGCTGCCAATAGTGATGGCATGCCTGATGCAGGTACAGATTTTGAGGATGGTACTCCAAACTCCGAGAATAAGATCAACAATGCCTATTTCGTGTTCTATGACGATGCAGGGAATGTAGTTGGCGACATCGTCCCTGTGGAACTTGATGACTCTCATTTGAATAATACCATCACCGACAATTCTACTATCGAACGTGCATATAAGTCTGTAGTGCCGGTAAGCATTAAGAAAGGTGAGAAAAAGCCTGCTCAAGTCATCTGCTATATCAACCCCATATCTCCTTCCTCACTCCAGAATCCCCTCAATGTGATCCAGACAATCTCACGCACTGCAACATGGAGCACCATTGGCGGCGATGCTACGAAATATTTCGCCATGAGTAACTCTGTGTATTACCCACGTGCAGAAGGAGCCACTACCGGTCTTGCTCCCAATGACGGTTTGCCTCAGATCGCGGTACCAATTCCAGATACTTATCTTTATACTTCTGAAAAAGCAGCTGAAGATGCACTCGGATCAGATAATACTCTTAATATATATGTAGAGCGTTATGCGACCAAACTCTCATTTAAATCAGTAAACCCAACAAATTATGTTACGGCTACCCGCAAATATCATCTGGATTCAGATAATCCAACGTCTGTCTCAAACACTACAACAAAACTCGTCACTCTTACGTTCGTACCTCAGTATTGGGCTGTAAATGCTGAGTCTAATAGATCATATGTGATCAAGTCATTTCGTGAGGATTCTGATTTAGGTGAGACTCTTGCCGACAACTTTAAATTTGGTAAGCTAAATAGATATATTAATCCAAATATTTATGTAGATAGCAATAACAGCTGGGACTATTCTGAAAGTGGCACTGAACTTAATGCAATTAATCGTTGGGCTTGGAACAATCCCGATCTTCACCGTTCATTCTGGGGTATGTCGCCAGCATACTTTACTCAGGAATATCCTGAAGTATCTTCCGACCTTAAGAACATCACGGTCAATCAGAAGTATATATCCTACAACGAACTTGCGACTGAAGGCAACAACATAGGATTCTCAGCTACAGAGACTGCCCCACAGTACTTCCGTGAAACAACTGTGGGTTATCGTGCGCTTAACTCCAGGAATCCTAATGCAGCGGTAGCCTCCGTAATATATGTCGGTCAGTACAAGCTTAATCTTGATGATACGGATCTTCCGGATGGTACAAGTTTCTACACTTATCTTTCAGGTAATGTGCCGAGCGAGGAAGTGACAGAAGATCGCCCTTACATATATTTCAATACAAAATCCGGAGTATCCGGAGTTGAAAGTGATGTAAAAGAAGGAGAGTCAATGCTCCTCCGGTTCTTTGCTCAGACAACGATTCTTTATCGAAAATCAGCGACAGATGAAGAAAAGGCTGCCGGCGAATATACCCGTCTGACTATCGCCAAAGAATCTGATATAAAAATGATGGTGAATGCGCTTAAAGTTTCTGAAATTTCTGACAAGGTTAAGGAGAATTATGACGGCAATACTAATACAAAGCTTAAACTTCAGAACAATGCCCGCTCACTCCAGTTTACAAGTGCTTTAGATGCCGATGGTATTTATATCGTGACAGGTGGAGGTTATATGCAGATTGTTTCCGATGATACACCCGCCGAAATATTCAATGAGAATACTCAGATTCGTCTGACTGATGCCAACGTAGTCCTTATGCGTCAGGTAGGTCTCTCTTTCTACTATAAGACAGGTCACGCCTACTATTCGATACCCATTAAACACTTTGGTTGGTATCGCAATGGAAATGAGCAGAAAAATAGCGATAAGATTGATTGGAACCGTGTACGCGTAGGTGACTTCGGAATGGTCCGCAATCACAGCTATCAGATAAATGTCACAGAAATTTTAGGTCTTGCTTCAGGCATAGGTGATGATGACAATCCAATCGTTCCGCCTGCCAATACAGAAAATTATTTCATGGCTTACTCTGTGAATATTCTGAAATGGGCAGTAGTACCTGAGCAGAACGTTAAACTTTAACACACAATTCGGGGCACTAAGAAAAATTAGAGCCCATCTAAAGATAATCCCGGAGGGAAAAACCTCCCTCCGGGTAATATTTAACCTTTATCATATATGTTTCCAAACGCTTTACGCAACATATTAAGCAAGCTTCCTGCTGCATTGGCAGTCGGTCTGACAATGACATGTTGCTCCGTTGTGTATGACGATCTTCCTGAATGCACCTCTAAACTCAACGTAAAGTTTCAGTTCAACTATACCCTTGATCGTGGCGAGGCATTTGCCGAACAAGTTAATAGTGTAAATGTGTGGGCATTCGATCAGTCAGGAAATTTAGTATGGACCGGTTCCGCCTCGGGCGATATTCTTAAAGATACGGATTTCAAGTTGGCTACCCCGCTTGGAGAGGGAACATATGATTTCATAGCATGGTGCGGACTTGACGACAACGAAGATTTCTCTCTTGCCACATACACACCAACAAGCATGAAGGAGCTCGAAATAAAGCTTAATACAATAGAAAAAGAGGGATTAAACGTAAGCTCATCGCATTTCAAGTCATTATTCCACGGCATGAAATCAGGATTCGAGTATAAAATCAATCCAAATGCTCATTCGATCACTGACGTGACAATACCTTTGATCAAAGACACCAATGACATCGCTGTGATGCTCGTAAACGAAGACGGGACCGCTTTAAAGGAAAGTGATTTTACCGTCTCGTTCAGCTACGCCGACTCTTGGCTGGCGTGGGACAACGCAGTCAAGGAGGATAGCCCTACTGTAACTTATACGCCGTGGAGCATACTCTACGGTGAGACAACAGAAGGACGCGCTGCCGTCGAGGATAACGACGATCAGCCTACACGCTCCTCTCTTCTCTATGAGCTCTCGGTAAGCAGGCTCTTAGTTGACGGTGATGCCTACCTCGATGTAGTGCGCAACACCGATGGCAAACGCATAATCCATATTCCCCTTATTGACTATTTCATTTACGCTAAGGGTAACCGTTTCAACCAATATACAGATCAGGAATATCTGGATCGCCGTAGCGATTACTCTGCCCTATTCTTTATCGATAACGAATTGGGATGGTATACTGCTGCCGGCATATACATCTGCGGCTGGGCAGTTGTTCCTCCGCAATCAGGTCCTGTTTTCCGATAGATTTTTATTGATTCCAGTGAATCAGATGAAATACTTATATATACTTTTCTTCCCAACTTTACTGCTACTTTCAGCGTGTTCTTCGTCTGGCGATCCCGTATATGTCGTTGAGACGGATGATTTCTTGTCGCTAAGTTTCAATATGGCTACCGCCGGTACTGTTTCGAGTACCCGTTCCGACGATCAAAACCATAAAGAGACAGACAGCGAATTTCTCGACTTCGAGAACAGCATCGACATGAATGATCTCGCAATTTTTGTTTTCGCAAAAATAGCTGATTCCGCATCCGATGATGAGAAGCTCGTGTATAAATTTACCAACTTACTTAATTCTAATGATGCACACATTGATGTCATAGGGTCAAAAGGGAATTATTTTGTCGATCTCATGATTCCTAAGGATTATCTAAAGAATATACTTGGATATGAGATAAAACCAGACGGCAAGAAATATATTATTTTCCGTATGCTGATATTGGCAAACTGCTCGACATCCACAACGAATACAACCGATATTTGGGATACCATTACCGGACAGACGTTCTCATCAATTATCACCCAACTCGCTGAATGGAACTTTCCAATGAGCGATATATATAATGCCGATGGCGGACCCAATGTGGAGACTCTCTATAAAAAGAACCACTGCCCTATGTTTGGAACTAATGTGTTTGCCGTTAGCGAGCCAGATCTGTTCAATAGTCGTTTAGAGCATCGTATAAATCTCGGAGAGGTCAATCTTCTCCGCTCTCTTGCAAAAGTCAGAGTGGTGGATAATATTCAGAATAAAGACACTCAGGGTTTCCCTTATATTGTAGAGGCCGAATTTCTCAGTTCGCAGAATCAGGCAAGTCAACTCCCGGCCGGTGCTTCCAATTATGAGGATGGTCTGCAAGTACACACTCCAAATATCTTTCAGGAAAACAGCAACCTTACTTGTGAAGGAACATATAAGCTGGGAATTTTACCGGAATCATGGACCATGACCCCGCAATCGCAACGAAAGGGCAACGTATTCATCGGCTTCGTGCCGGAGCAGAAGATAGGTAATCCCAACAACAACATAGAGGTCGGAATGCCAATATTCCACATAAAAATTGTCAATAAAAAGGCTGATGAAACAATTGAAAACCTTGATTATTACGTGCCCATGACTTCCTACAACGGTGTCAATTTTTCTTTTGGAAAAAATATTCTCCGAAACCACATTTATACCCTTTCGGTCAACGATTTTGGAGCCGAACTCAAAATGCAAGTCGATGTGGTGCCCTACCGCTCTTGTGTGCTTGAACCATATTTCGGACTCGATCGAGATTAACACTTAACCTTTTACAAGAAAATGAACTTTTCTCGCTATATATCTTTCCTTTTAATTCTTTTGTCTGTTATCTTCACTTCGTGTCGGGATGAGTTGCTCTACGACGTCACAGAGATAGGCGAAGGAGAAGGGGATCTCAACGTCAAGGTTGAATTTCATTCGCTTGAGCCTGCCCTTGATACTCGCTCGGCAGGCAACGCCGTCGACAAGGTGGAAAAGCTTTGGATCGTCATTTATACAGTCAAAGCCGACGGCTCAGAGGCAGGACTCTATGAAAAAGTCCGTATCTATGACGAAGAAGCCGGTTACACCTTGTCAGGATCAGATTTCAATATCGACCAGAAAGGAAATTCAGATGTTCCTATCGATGCTGAGAGTGTAACGCCGTCTGACAATAAAAACGTCGGTGCATCGGATGGCACTATAAGCGGCACAGATGAGAATACACCAAGCGCCACTTTCAAACTGACCCATATTCCTTACGGAAGATACAAGATGTTTGCAGTGGCAAATGTGGACCTCACTGATGTGGACTGCACTACAATTGACGATTTGCGTGGCAAGCGTTTTGACTGGCAGAGCGATGTCAGTCTTGACAACCAGATGTTCGGATATGTCACCATGACTTCTCCTTCTTCTGCTGAGACATCTGCCGGATTCGAAGCCCCTTTGCTCGTAGTCAATCAAAGCTCTGTTTCACTCCATTCATGGATTAAACGCTTGGTCTCCAAAGTCACAGTTTCGTTTGATGCATCGGAGCTTAAGGATAACGTCCGTGTATATATCAAGAGCATAACTATCCATGATATTCCGGCAAGTTGCGCATTAGGCGAATCAAATAAGCCTGATAATGCCGACCAGCTCATAAAAGACGGAGAATCATTCACATACTATAAAACCGGGGAAGAGAGTTATGCCAACCATGATAAATGGAGTATCGTTCTTTCAAAAGGGGAGCCATTCGGGGGAGCGACCGAACACAAGGAAAGTGACAACTCGCTCTATTTCTATGAGAATATGCAGGGTGACTACCCCGGTATGGCTTCGAAAGACAAGCGTCAAGATCCTGATGCCGTCGGTACTCCTATTGATAACCCTTCTGATGGTGAAGACTATAAGGATTCCGAACTTTTCGGCACATATATTGAGGTAGTGGCTTACTATGATAGCCGCCACAAGGACAAAATCTCTCAAGGGCCGATCAGGTATCGCTTCATGCTCGGAAAAAATAGCACCTATAATTATAATGCCGAACGCAACTATCACTACAAGCTTACACTAAAGCTACGCGGATGGGCAAATGAAGCTGACTGGCATATATCCTTCAAGGAATATACTCCCACGCTAATCACTCCCGAGCCTTACTATATTTCTTATCTCTACGACCAGGAGATGAAATTCCCTGCACGTGTGATTCTGCCTGAAGAGTGGGACAAGTCAAAATATTACGTTAAGGCGGAAATCGTGGAGAACAACTGGGTCCCCTGGGATCGCGAACTCAACAACGGCAAGGGTGGAACTCCGGCACAATTTGTAGGTCCACAAACTGATGAGAACGGATTTGCCTGGAACACAGGATCACTCAATGTATATGAGCAAGTCACCTACACTAAAACAAAAGACTTTAATGTGTACCAAGGAGGAAACTATGTCGGATTCCTGTCGCTAAAACCTAATACAGCCGACATTATCGGAACTGATGAAGAAGTAGAGCATGAGACCGGAGGGTTGGACACGAACGGTTATGGCGACCATGCCAATGCGTATCTCAAATGGTATTATGAGAATTATGATCTTGCCGTAAATGAATACTCTCTTAATGGCGCCAATTCTTCCTACGATCAGATTGATAAATCGGTCCACGTGACAATCCCCATGTACACCAGAAACAAAGAGATGGTGCCTTCTACGGACTTCACCGGCAATAACCCGTTCAAAAGCTACTATCGCTATGCCCGGGTCCGATTTACTCTATGGCAAAAAACTGATAGTGGGGATAAACAAATAGATTTTAAGAATGAAGAAGGTGAATGGGAAACGGAGCGCTTGGCTACTATTTATCAAGTGCCGCGTATCGAGAATCCCACGGCAATATACCGTGATGCCAATAATGCTGAGGCTTTTGAGATAAAACTTATGACCCTTCCTACGGCAGATGCAACTGACTTCGAAACCTTTAAGTCGGATGGTCCATGGAAAGCATACGTGGATTGCGAGACTGAGAATTTTATCGAGCTTTATGATCGCAATGGTCAGAAACTGGATACAGTAAGGGGCGTTACTGACGAAGATATTGTGTTCAAATATAAACCATCAGGGGTTATCGGTGATAACCGAACTCGATCAGGTGTGATAAAGGTTGAATATCACGATTATAACTGTTTTCACCTCATCTTTGTAAGACAAGGCTACCATGTGGGAGTCAAACTCGGCAATGCTACATGGAGTTGCTTCAATGTGTATTCCACCGCTCGCGGTGGCACTAACCCGGACCGAAACAATTTTGCCCCCTCTGATGAAACTGAAGTTCCTGTAGCTTTAACTAAAAATCCTCTCTCGGTCGGATCTCTTCTCAAGAGAAATCAATATAATTACAGCATCAGGGAAGAAAATATCAAAGATGGTTACGGTTGGCTTAAGTCTATTACCGGAGTACAGTTGAAAACAACCTATATCGATGCCAATAATAATGTGAACAATTCGCGAACAGCTAATTGGAATCAAATTCAAGGATACGGTTGGGTAAATTATGGAGCTACCCAGGAACGATACTCGAAACACTGGGCAGATACATGGAAAGCTGTCGGAGGCTTCCGTAATAATGAGGAATTTGCGGTTCCTACGGCAGAGAATTACAAGAGTCTGCTTGCCAACTGTAAGTTCGGTTATGGTATAGTCTATGCAGACGGCGCCACAACCACACAGTCTAATTTCAAAATTGCGACCGGATTTACCGATTATGATAACGATGGGAAAGATGATGAAAACTCTGCCCGCGGCATTCGTGCATGTATTGCTTACGATAATAACGACGGCAAGAACATAATCTTTCCTCTTGGATCGCTCGGTCAGGCACGAAGGCCGAGAACTGCTCCTTGGGGGCCAGACAACACAATTCCAGACCCCGGAGTTGGCACACTCTCATACAGTGGTTTGCGTGGGGTGCTTAGCACCCCCCCAGTTAACCGTAACCGTCCTTATACATATAATAATTACCGTAATACCGGAGGCGTATATTGGATCTATCAACCAATTACTATATCAGGAACAAAAGATAATAATTTGAAACTTCCATGGGCTGATTACGCATCATGGGATATCAACTACATTACCCTCGTTTTCAATCCCTACGATTCTAATTCACTTGGAGGGTGGAAAGACAAAGATCAATATCAGGCCACTTCTGCCCCAGCCTCATCTGATGCTCTTCCAATAAAATTAATTTATAAGAATTAGTCATTCTTATTTCATCCGCATTGAAAATTTTATTACGCAAGGAGCACAGGGAAATAGAACGCAAGGATAGTATTCACTAAAAAAAGGATGTTTTGCCGTGCAAAACATCCTTTTTTTAGTGAATCAAAGAAATTTAAATCCCGATGATCATGATATGATTTGAGATGGTTAGAATTTATAACCGATCTTTAGGTTAAAGCAGTTTGATGCATCACCTGACTTCGTCAATGCGTACCCCAAAATTCATCTGAGAATAGAGGGGCAATGCGTTGATGCCGTTTCATGAGCATTGTTTTGCTGATCGTCTCGTTATTCTGGGGAAGTTTAATCTGTATGGTGACTATGGTCTGTGCAAGTGCCAGTACCTTGTCCA
>CAMWJD010000084.1 GCA_947174515.1 uncultured Porphyromonadaceae bacterium | reverse complement strand
CATTAATTTATCTTAGCTACTTATAAAGTCAGAGTTTATCCGACAAACGCCGGTTTATTTACTTGACTGCGAACTCGTGAATGTATAAGTCGCGGTTCCAAGAGTGACACCATTCGGAAGATCATCGACACTTGCAACTGCCTGAATAGGAACTATCAATGTGCAGTATGCTATTGACTTATCAACTTCAAGCAATGTCGCATCAAGACCAAGTTGACATTTACCGGACTCCGAGACAGGCATATTCGCCATGTTTATTTCCATCGGAAGCGGAGACCAAGTCAGACTCGGTGCAGGAAAACCATTCCAGAAATACTTGATATTGGCAATGGTGGATGATTTGTCGCTACCCACTGTCTGAGTAGAGATTCCGGTGAGAGAGAAAACTGAGTCTTGCAATACATAGAGAGTGTTGCCGTCTACTGCTGCATTATCAAATGTCATTGTAACATTGACATTCGGGAGGTCATTGTCACTTGAACAAGATGAAATCATCATTGCAAAAGGAAGGACCAGGAGAAGATAAAGAATTTTTTTCATCTTTTTTGTCTGTATTAAAGTTATTTTTACTTAATTTTTACTTATTTGTATCATTAGAACAAGCAATGCGAATTAAAGTTGGATTATTTAGGATTTTTTAGTAATTTTGCAGATTTATGCAGCCAATGCTCATGAAGAGCATGATAGTAATTGATAAGAACAAAATGAAACGGAATCTCGCTCTAATATTATTGTTTGTGACCGTGATGTCCATGTTTGGGGCATCGCCAATAGATAAGTTTCTGGAATCTAAAAGCATATCGACAGGAAGCACTGCGGTACTGGTCAGGGACCTCAGTACCGGAAAGATCCTTGCGTCTCACAATGCCGATCGATCCCTTCTTCCGGCATCAATAATGAAAACAGTCACTATAGCCGGTCTTCTTCGTGAAAAAGGGCCTGATGAACGATTTCACACCTACATATACGCCGACGGACCGATCAAAGGAAACACCATTGAAGGAGACCTTCTGATCATGGGAGGAGGAGATCCGACACTTGGCGCTACGTGCCCACCTGAGTCGGCAGATATAGCCGAAGAAATCATAGCGACGCTACGCCATAAGGGGATAACCAAAATCGACGGGGATATTAGAGTGGACACATCGCTCTACACAGGGCCTGCATGTCCTGCAAGCTGGGCATCGGGAGACTTAAATGAAGCTTATGGCACCGGAAGTCATGCACTGAATTTCCGACGTAACGCCAACGGGAGCAGAGCAGTAAGAAATCCTGAGACAGTATTTCTCACCTACCTGTGTTCCCGCCTAAGGAGTTCAGGAATCACCATAACGGGAACTACAGAGATCGGGCGTACAGGTCTCACCGATACTGAAGAAGCAACCGAATTACTTGATCATGTCAGCGACACCTATGCAGAAGTGATGCGAAGCTGCATGATGAGAAGCGACAATCTTTTTGCCGAGAATTTTCTCCGGACGTTTGCCTTGTCAAGAGGCAAAGAGGGATCTACCGAGGCAGGAGCAGCTGAATTATTGAGCTATTGGAAATCGGCCGGAGTCCCCACAAAGGGTGTCACAATAATCGACGGCAGCGGTCTTTCCCGCTCAAACAGAGTGACAGCCAATTTTATGAGCGCCATACTCCAGAGCATGAGCGACAATGAAGAATACGCCTCATTCATGCCGTTGGCCGGACAGGAAGGAACCCTATCCGATTTTTTGAAAGGCACAGCGTTGGATGCTTATGTAGCGATGAAGACCGGAAGCATGAAAGGAATTCAGTGCTATGCCGGATATAAGCTTGACGAAGAGTTTGCACCGACACATAGCATCGTGATAATAATGAATGATATCGGTGCGCGAGGGGCTGCCCGAAAGGCAGCTGAAGATCTGCTGTTGGAAATCTTTGATTAATGCATTAATTGTCACGGGGAAGATCCGGTGAATCTGAATTGTCAGAAGAATCCTGTTCTTCTTCAGGGATGGAACGACGGACAATGTAGAGATCATAATATGAAAGAAGAAGAGTGGTAAGCGGCAGTGCTACAATCATGCCCAAGAGCCCGAGAAGGGATCCCCATACCGACAATGCAAGCAAAATAACCGCCGGATTCAATCCCATAGCCTTTCCCATAATCTTCGGTGTAAGAATCAGATCTTGAATACACTGGACCACTACATACACTGCCATACATTCACCAAACAGCATCCAGAATGAAGGTCCGCCTGATATAGAGCCTACCAAACATAAAACAGCGGCAATAGGAAGAGAAATCATCTGCAGATAGGGCACCATATTGAGCATCCCGATGAAAAGGCCAAACAAGACAGCCATCGGCAATTTGATTATCAAGAATCCGACAGCGAAAAGAAGACCAACAAGCGAAGCAATATAGAATTGCCCACGGAAATAGCGGTTCATCGCATTTTCAATATCCTTCACTATATGATGCACCTGCTTGCGCTGTCCATAAGGAATCAACTGCCGAAGCGAAAGGATAAATCTTTCATAATCAAGCATAATAAAAATCACATATAGAACCACTATCAGCCAGCTTATCAAACCTACAATCAGACTCAGTGAATTACCGATAAACGACCAAGTCTGATTAAGACTATTCTTGATGAGTTCCCACCATTGATCTCTGCTGAGCAACTTTCCGATTTTTTCAAAATCGACATTGCTGCGAATAAAATCGTGAATTTCCTTCGAAATATAAGGAATCTGTATTTGGCTCGAAGCATAGTCGCGGATTATCTTTGCCATTTCAGTACATTCCTCCACAAGATAAGGGATCAAAATCCAACAAATGATGCCAACGAGGAAAATAGCTTCCAATAGAGTGATAATTACCGGAAAGAAGCGACGCCTGCACCCAAACAGCCGCTTATTGAACTCGACCGACGGCTCAAGAATATAGGCAATGAGGCAAGCCACAAAAAATGGAAGAAGCACATCGCTCAAGAGATTAAGGAAATAAAGAGCGATCAGAAGGCCGCATATTGAGAAAATGATGCGGACCACACGATCGAAAGTATACGGACGACGGGGCATGGAGATATTATGTGTGAAATAAGAGTTATGAAGAATGATTTATGAGTCGTGAAGCGAGATGAAGGAGCCGCTATTTCATTTTGTCGAACTGGGCCGGATCGCCTACGATCCAAAGGAGATCCCCTGCTTCAAGAACGGTATCAGGAGTAGGATTCAACTCCACATTCCCTCGCTGCACTAACAAGACCATACAAAAGAAGTCGTTTCTAAGATCCGTCTCATATAGAGGTCGGTCGATTATAGGCGAATCAGGGGTGAGAAGGATACTCTTAAGTTCGATATCGGGATGCTTAAGAGACTCTATGCTGATAGAATTTACCTTATCGATTTCATCGTTCAATCGCTTGATCTGGCTGTCGGTTCCAATCACACCGAGCGTGTCGCCGGGAAAAATGCGAGTATCACCGGTAGGCAACGGGATGAACTCGTCGCCACGCCTGATACTTGACACGCTGACGCCAAATTCACTTCTCAGACCTGAATCTTTGAGTCTGTCGCCGGCAAAGCGGCAATGAGGCTTTATGTCGAGATAAGCCTGATGCAAATCACGCACCAGATTGTTATTGGCACCGGAGCGCGCATTCTCCCGGTTATTGAGATTGTTAATGAATTTTTTCTCCATCTTCTTAAACCTTCTCAACAACTTGGAAGAGGCGAAAACAATTATGATGACAAAAGCCACTGTTCCTCCGATCCAGCCGACAAGAGATGAATAACATACGGTGAGGAAATATACAATGAAAAGGAGAGCGAGAATATAGCGGATGATGCTCATCGCAATAAGCGGGACTTCATAGAACGAAGCGGTGGAGTGCAGCCTCATCTTATGATCAGACTTTATCGAAGTGAACGATAGAGCAGTGAGGAATGGCGACATAATGACAAGAGAACAAAGAGTAGCCACTAAATGTCCCCATTTCGGTATCAAATCTTCCATAAGGGGGAAAAGCAACTCCCTGCACGCGAATATGATGGCAATTAAAATCACGGAATAAAGAACTACCCTCCACAGATATCTGCCAAGAATCTCACGCCACAGACGCGCCGTCTCATTGGTGTCGACCACCTGAGAAGAATACCGGTCGATAAGAAATCTGAGTTTATCAGGAAGGTGTCGTTCCACAAATCTATAAGCCGGATCAGACAGTTTAATGAAGTAAGGAGTCGTAAAGATAGTAATGACCGAAACTGCGACAATGATCGGATATATTGAAGCGTCAAGCACACCGAGCCCCATTCCAAGCGAAGCAATGATAAAGGAGAACTCACCGATTTGCGTCAATGAAAAACCGCTTTTCATGGCCACCTGAAGAGTCTGTCCGGTGACGAGCATTCCAGTGGAGCCGAAAATTATCATCCCCACAATCACGACAGCAGCAAGAACCAGCACCTGAGGATAATATGTAGCAATCACAGCCGGCTGCACCATCATGCCCACAGAGATGAAGAATACTGCACCAAAAAGATCTTTGACCGGGGTTATGACATGTTCCATTCTTTCAGCGAAAACAGTACCTGCCAAAATTGATCCCATCACAAAAGCTCCAAGTTCGAGCGAAAAACCGCACATCACAGAGAATGCAGCCATAGAGAAGCAGAGCCCCATCGAGACTACAAGGAGAGTCTCGGAATTCAGGAAAGAGCCTAATTTCTCAAGTAACGAAGGGAGTACGTACACACCTACTACAAACCATATGATCAGGAAAAAGCAAAGTTTAGCGATGCTGAATATCAGTTCCGAGCCTTGTACGTCACCCATTGCGAAAGATGAAAGAAGCACCAGCATAAGCACGGCAAAAAGATCTTCAATAATCAGCACAGCGAGCACCATCGAGGCGAACTTCTGCTGTTTCAATCCTAAATCCGTGAAAGCCTTCAAGATAATGGTGGTCGACGACATCGATATCATTCCTCCCAGAAATATGCAGTTGATGGTATTGAGATGGAGCATATATCCCACACCGAAGCCGGCCATTGTCATGCCCACAATTATGATCAGGGCAGTGATGATCGCCGACGAACCGGAATTTAGTAATTTCTTGAAAGAGAATTCCAGACCAAGAGAAAACATAAGGACCACAATTCCAAGATCTGCCCAGACCTCGATATTCTCAAGATTGGAAATGGAAGGAAGATACGTAAAATTAGGAGATGCGAGGAATCCGGCAAGGATATATCCCAGCACGACAGGCTGCTTAAGCTTCTTAAACACGAGAGTAGCAATAGCAGCAAGCACCAGAATCCAGGCAAGATCAAGAATCAGACCGTTTGTGTTATTCTCCGATCCATGACCTGATTCGTGGCCGGCATCCGGATTAAGTTCCGTGTAAATAGTCTGTTGAATGTCGGAGGTAGTCTCCTGAATCATCTGAGGCATCATAGGTCAATCTGATTAGAAAGAGTTATTGAAAGAGTATCGTGAACCTCGCCGAGCCGATTTATGGCATCCATCAGCTTTTTGGAGCTCCTTACCAGCACTACAAGATTAACTTCGGTAAAATTATTTTCAAAATTCTGTTCTATGAAGAAATTTGAAATCCGCGCCCCTTCATCCTTAAGCAGTTTTTCATACACATCGATATTTTTCAAGATTCCTTTACTACGAATCGAAATCACCTTGGTTTCCTGACCGATGTGTATGATATGTTCAAATCTATTGAAACCCACGATTACCAAAAAGATAAGCAGAGTGCATACAATAGAAGCCATATACATTCCTACGCCTACCGCCATGCCGATAATAGCGGTGATCCAAATGCCTGCCGCAGTGGTCAGACCTCTCACCACCCCACGTTGCTGAATCATCGCGCCACCACCGAGGAAACCGATACCTGTGATCACTTGCGCGGCAATTCGACCCGGATCTCCGTTTTTAAGGCCCAGATATTCTTGTGGAACATAGATAGAAAGCAACATTGACAGGCAGGCACCCATGGAAATAAGAGCGAAAGTGCGTATTCCGGCCACTTGTCCCTTATGCTTCCGTTCCGTTCCAACCAAGGCGCCCAGCACAAGGGCGAGCATAAGACGAAAAGAAGCGTTTACGATGTTGACGTCGATCGAGCCTAATTGAGATGATATGAAATCGAATATCTGCATTTAACTGAGTTTAAGTGTTAATTTGAAATTTCTGACTGTCATCTTCAGAAAAATATTGAGAAAGATATCAGCCATTGAATTGTTCCGGATAAATAACCATCAGATTGTGGGCGGAAAAATTTTTTGACAGGAATTCGGGCAATTCTTCCTGGGATGAACTGTAAGATACCGATCCCCTTCTTGCTCCAATCACAACAAGAAGATCTTCCGGACCGACATCACTTGAAAGCAGAATAAAATCATCCCAACCTGTCATTTCCTGATAAATCCTGCGTATTCCATATCCATCATTGGCAATTATATCTTCAATATATCCGGAGGTCTCGACAGAAGCAATAAAAATCACCTTGCAAGCAAGTTGCTGCGCGAGATTACCGATGCGCGCCACCCAACCATGAAAACCTGTTTCAAATTGAGATTTCGCACCGGCCACAACGACAATCCGCCTGACAGTGGAGATAGGGATAAAGCATCTCGACATAACTATCATCTTAAGGGATTCCTTAAGAAGCGTATCTGTCATCTGCCCGAAAAATGAATCTACAATGTTAGCCTTGCGGTGAAAACCAATTACAATGTCGGTGGCATGATTTTGCCTGATCATATTGGTCAAACCCGAAACCACATTCAGGTCAAATCGTTCTTCCTCGACAGCCACGACCCCCATCTCCTGAGCTGCCTGCGCAGCCGTACGGAGAGAAAACCTGCCGGCCCTTAAGCTTCTGGGATCGTCAGAATTTCTTACGAAAAGAGCGGTGATGGGTTCCGGATTTTTGGGCGATCTCATGAATATAGCCAATCGCATCAATCCCTCAGCCGTAATTGGATTTGCCACCGCCACTATCTGGCGGGCAAACTCAGGACGCTCCACACCCGTCGACTCCATTTCGGCTGTGGTCAACTCAATTCTCATTTTTATTGAGCTTCGCTCAGTCATCACCGAGGCCACCAGACAGCACACGAGAATCATAAGCACAGCCCCATTCATAATATCCTCGTTGATGATTCCATATTGGAAACCAAGCATCGTCGCGGCAATAGTAGCCGCAGCTTTGCCGCTCGTCAGTCCGAACATCATACGGCGATCCACCGAGGTCATACCGAAAGCTTTCTGAGCAATCCAAGCCGCTATCCATTTCGAGACAAGAGCCACTATAATCATGTTAGAAGCGACCCAAGCCACTTTCCAACCGTTGAAAATCACATGCACATTAATCAGCATACCTACTCCGATAAGGAAGTAAGGTATGAAAATGGCATTCCCTACAAACTTTATATGATGCATCAACGAAGACCGACCGGGAATCAGTCGATTGAGCACCAAACCCACGTAGAAAGCCCCTAAAATGGACTCAAGGCCAATCAGCTGAGCTAAAAGAGCTCCTATAAACACAAGAGCGAGGATAAAAATGTATTGTGCCACAGGGTCTGAAATCTTACGAAACACGAGGCGCGTGAGCCAAGGGAATGTAAGACCAACGATTAACGCATATCCGGCAGTGAAACACAAAAGAGTCACTATATCCATCACATCAAATACACCCTTAGTCTGAAGTTTTATGACCGAGGCAAGGGTGATGAGCGCCAGCAAAACCGCGACTATAGTGGCGCTGACAGCCATAATAGGTCCTTTTTCGTTCTGAAGGCCGAAACGGCTTACCACGGGATATGAAATAAGGGTATGTGAAGAATACATAGAGGCAAGCAGAAGGCAAGTGGTGAGTCCGGCGCCGAATGCAAAATGGGCTGCCGACATTCCAAGGGCCACAGGAATGGCAAACGTAAGGAATCCGAAAATAAGTCCCTTCTTCAGATTCTTCTTGAAATGATACATATCTATCTCCACTGCAGCAAGAAACATGAGATAGAGAATCCCTACTTGCCCAAATATCTGAAAAGAAGCATCACGCTCAAGGAGGTTGAAGCCGTAGGGGCCAACCGCCACGCCGGCGATAATCAGTCCCACCACATCAGGAATCTTGAGACGCCGGAAAAATACCGGAGCCGCAAGAATCAGTAGCAATACAAGAGTGAAAATCACTACCGGCTGGTGGAACGGGAGACTGAATAAATTGTTCAAATCCTGAAAAATGTTTTTGCGTTGCGCGTGGTTATACTGTCTGTTTCATCCGGAGTCATGGCCAAAATATCTGCGATTTTGGCATTAATGTAAGGAAGATATGAGCTTTCATTACGCCTCCCTCTCATTGGCACGGGGGCAAGATATGGCGCATCAGTCTCTAAAAGGATACGATCAATTCCGATTTCTTTAACAGCATCCGGCAATGATGCGGAATTTTTGAAAGTCACCACTCCATTTATTCCGAAATATGGATTGCAAATTTTTCTGATCCGCCTGACGTCGTCGGGAGAGCCTGTGAAGCTATGAAACACCAATTCCGGAAGGTTGCCGACCTTATCCAGACATTCAAGACAGACATCAAGTCCGTCACGACAATGGATAATGACCGGAAGATCCATTTTTTCCGCAGCAAGCAGCTGAAAAATGAAAGCCTTCTTCTGAAGATCGATATTTGACTTATCCCAATAAAGGTCGATGCCGACTTCGCCTATAGCCACCGGAGAAGTGGAAGAAAGAATCGAAAAGATTTCGTCGATTTCTTCACGCCAGTCATTTCCCACCTCAGTCGGATGCAGGCCCATTGCCGTACGGGTAGTCCCCGGACAACGGGAATTGAGACTCTTAATCTCAGATGCAGATTCCCGGTCGACAGCAGGCAGAATCATCATCTCCACACCTGCCGCCTCAGCTCGGGCTACAGCATCAGGATTCTCTCCGGAGAAAGAATCCATATAGATATGAGTATGGGTATCAATCACTTTGAACGGCCGATTAATTTTTCTATAATTTTTCTAAAAGCATCCTTCCGGTCGTCGGAAAGAGATGTTTTCTTGATAGCAGTCAAAGCCTTGCTGCTGTATGAAGCCACCTCCGCTTTGCACACCTCAGCAATTCCCATGGCTTCGTATATTCGAGTCACAGTCTTGACCTTAGTCGGACCGGCAGCCATCTTCAATGCAGCCTTGAGAGCCTCCGCATTAGGACCTCCCGATACCAACGCCTTTACCATCAGGAATGTTTTCTTATTATTGTTGATGTCGCCCCCTATTGGCTTTCCGAAAGTATCAGCATTTCCGAAAGTGTCGAGAAAATCGTCTTCAATCTGAAAAGCGACCCCAAGCATAAGGCCAAATTCATACATTTTTTCAGCATCCGCTTCAGAAGCACCTCCTATCAAAGCTCCGATCTTAGCGGCCCCTCCAAGAAGGGCACCTGTCTTAGCCTTGATCATCTCTATATATTCGTCAAGAGCCACTTCTTCCTTAGACTCGAAATCCATATCAAGGCGTTGGCCTTCATATACCCGCAAAGCCTGATCATTGAAAGTATTTATTACAGTCCTCAATATATCATCATCCACATCCGAAATCAGCTTCGTAGCAAGAGTCAACATGGTATCACCCGAAAGGATAGCAGTGTTTTCATCCCACTTGGAATGTACGGTAGGACGGCCTCTCCGCAGATCGGAATTATCCATCACGTCATCATGGAGCAGAGTGAAATTATGAAACATCTCTATTCCGACGGCAGGATTTATAGCCTTATCGGCAGCATCGCCGAAAGCATCGGCCGCCATAAGCAGGAGAGTAGGACGCAGACGCTTTCCACCGGCTTGCATACCATATGCAATAGGAGCGTAAAGGCCTGAGAGATTATCTTTTGGAAAATCTAACGCGCGAATCTTAGCCTCAGCCATCGCGCTATATTCAGAAATTCGAAACATGCGATGATAATTTTAGAATTTATATTTACATCTTAATAGAGTCGTTGGATACTGAGACAGCAGATCCGGAAATATCTTCAGTACCATCTTCAACAAGAATAGAATCAGGAAGAGTGACCGCTCTATTGGACACAGCCTTATTCCGAGCATAATAATCCTTGATCACATCCTCATCAAAATTGAGAAATCGATCATATATTTCCTTAGGCATATCGGAATTCTTGTCGTAGCGGAGCACTGTGCGGAAACCAATCAGAAAACGAGCATAAAGATCCGGATCATCTGCAGAAGCCTTTTTAAATTCTGTAAGTTCTTCAAAAACCTGCTCTGCCGACATATTATTCACCCGTATCCTGTTTAAATATTCCAAACCCAAAGTCAAGCCTAACCCTTGAGGGTCTTCCGAACCGATAAGAGTTCTTAGACGCATCTTGTCATGAATAGGGAGTTCTTCACCAATACGGTCGAATTCCCAGCTGAAAGATTGCAAAGCAGTGTCCTTATACGTCTCATATGCCTTTAAAGCAGCGTTATTAAGGCTATCAATGCGGACATTGTCAATTTTTCCAAGAGCGGCAAAAATTATAAATCGAGCCACAGAATCTGCCGAGACATGCTCCATCATATATGCCACTTTCTGTTCATCTGAAAGGGAATTGAAATTTTCCGGGAAATCACCGGAATTCTTATTTTTACTTCCACAAGCAGGAATCATCAATATCAAAGCCATAATAATGGCCGGAAGAAGCCTCTTCATAATATATACCGTAATTTTTTACAAAATTAACAAAAAAATCTGACTTTATAGGAATAAAAAAGGGTATTTTATGCCAAAGGCGAGAGAAAATTGTTAATAAATTTGGTGGGGCAAAAAAAAATCACTAAATTTGCACAGTGCAAGTCAAGCGCACATTACTATAGAAATTTAAATGCGATAATAGCTCAGTTGGTAGAGCATCAGCTTCCCAAGCTGAGGGTCGCGGGTTCGA
>CAMWJD010000083.1 GCA_947174515.1 uncultured Porphyromonadaceae bacterium | reverse complement strand
AAAAAAGCTTTGGCTCAGTGAGTCAAAGCTTTTTTTCATTATCGGGGGCAAGACGGTATTCTAACCAGAGATCTATGATCCGGCGCGATAGCGACGGCTGTGACGGCAATGGAGGATGATTGCCACGAGTGAACCATCCGGCAGATGTAAGCTCTCCATCCGACAAACTGATGTCACCGCATTTGTATTCAGCGGTGAATCCAACCATCAGCTGGCCGGGAAATGGCCAGCTCTGGCTTCCTATATAGCGGATATCCTTTACTTCAAGTGAAGTTTCTTCCTTAATCTCCCTGGCCACACATTGCTCGAGATTCTCTCCTGTTTCCACAAAACCGGCCACAAGGGCATGGACGTCGGCATGCTTGAAATTTGCGGCATGAACGAGCAATGCCTCCTCTCCATTATTTCGCGTCACGAGAACCACGATAGCCGGCGATAAACGAGGCCATATTTCTCGATTACAAACATCACAAATCAGTGAAATCTCAGTCGATGGTTTCATAATGCCTCCGCAATAACCGCAATATTTGTGGGCTTTATGGAAATTATCCAGTTCCTGCGCCCGCACAGCCTCAAGCCATTTTTCTTCACCCAATCTTTGCCATGAAGCACGCAACTCTACCCATTCGGCCTCTTTGTCTGTCTTGGCAAATTCATTACCTGACAGACCTACGCATCCATTTTTCAGAAATATCTTTCCCATCTCCTTATTTATAAGAGTCTTTCAAGCATTTCAGAGGCCGTCAATCCACACTCCGGATGTCGCCATTCAGGAGCCAATTCCTCAAGAGTCCTTAAGAAAAAATCACGTTTTTGAAGATGGCGGTGAGGGATCCGGAGAATTTTAGATTCATAAGGATTCCCATCGGTAGCCATTATGTCGATATCTATCTCCCGGTCATTGTATGTGCCGTCCCATCGGCGGTGTGACCGTGGAGATATGTTTTTCTCGATAGTCTGGAGCCGATGCATCACCTCTTCGGGATGGAGTTCACTGTCAATTGCCAGACCTATATTGACAAAACGATTTGTGGAGTCAAACCCCCAGGGGTCCGACTCCACTTTGTGACTTGTCTCATACGGTCCGAACTCCTCGCCTATTGCCTTCATGGCGCGGGTGAGGTGGAGCAACCGGTTGCCCAGGTTACTCCCGAGGTTCAGATAATATTTCATAACTTCTTCTTCACTTCAACTTCTTCATATCCTTCAATGAGGTCACCCTCACGGATATCGTTGTAGCCGGCTACCGACAGACCGCAGTCATATCCGCTCACTACTTCCTTCACGTCATCCTTAAAGCGTTTGAGCGAACCGAGTTCACCGGTATACACCACGATACCGTCGCGGATCACGCGGATCTTGCTGCGGCTCTTGATGCGTCCATCGCGAACGATAGCTCCGGCAATAGTGCCGACTTTAGAGATATGATATGTCTGAAGCACTTCAGCCGTACCTGTGATCTCTTCCTTGATTTCGGGAGAAAGAAGACCTTCCATAGCCTGCTTGACTTCCTCTATGGCCTTATAGATGACAGAATACAGGCGAATCTCTACACCTTCTTTTTCGGCTTCCTTACGAGCTGCACCGGAAGGACGCACCTGGAAACCGATAATGATGGCGTCGGAAGCCGCAGCCAATGTCACATCGCTTTCTGAAATTGCACCTACGCCCTTATGAAGCACATTAACCTGGATTTCCGGGGTCGAGAGCTTGATAAGTGAGTCAGATAGCGCCTCGATGGAACCGTCCACATCACCTTTGACCACCAGATTGAGCTCGTGGAAGTCGTTGAGGGCACGACGCCTGCCGAGTTCTTCAAGACCGAGACGTTTTGTGGTGCGGAGGCCCAGCTCACGCTGAAGCTGCTCACGCTTGGCGGCAATCTCACGTGCTTCCTGTTCGGTGTCAAGCACGTTGAATGTATCACCTGCAGCAGGAGCTCCGTTGAGGCCGAGTATAAGCACCGGAGTAGACGGGCCGGCCTCTTTCACGCGTTGGTTACGCTCGTTGAACATAGCCTTGATCTTTCCGTGGTGAGTACCTGCGAGAATTACGTCGCCTACATGCAACGTGCCGTTCTGCACCATCACTGTAGCAACATATCCACGTCCCTTGTCGAGCGAAGACTCAATAATTGAACCGATGGCCTTGCGGTTAGGATTAGCCTTGAGCTCAAGAATTTCAGCTTCGAGAAGCACCTTTTCCATAAGATCTTCAACACCTATACCTTTCTTTGCGGAGATGTCCTGGCTCTGATATTTACCGCCCCAGTCTTCCACGAGGTAGTTCATACCTGCCAGCTGCTCCTTAATCTTGTCAGGGTTGGCTGTAGGCTTATCAATTTTGTTGATGGCGAACACCATAGGCACTCCGGCAGCGGTGGCATGATTGATCGCTTCGATAGTCTGAGGCATCACATCGTCGTCGGCAGCCACGATGATAATAGCAAGGTCGGTGATTTTCGCACCACGGGCACGCATCGCTGTAAATGCTTCGTGACCCGGAGTATCAAGGAATGTAATGCGACGTCCGTCGCTGAGCTTGACATTGTAAGCGCCGATATGCTGCGTGATGCCGCCTGCCTCACCGGCGATGACATTAGCATTGCGGATATAGTCGAGAAGAGAAGTCTTGCCATGGTCGACGTGTCCCATCACAGTCACAATTGGAGGACGCGGCACGAGATCTTCCTCAGAATCCTCCTCCGTAGCGATTGCATTCGTCACTTCCGCACTCACATATTCAGTAGCAAAGCCAAATTCCTCAGCCACGATGTTTATGGTCTCGGCATCAAGACGCTGATTGATCGACACCATCACACCGAGGTTCATACATGTAGCAATGACGTTATTGACAGGCACGTCCATCATCTGAGCAAGGTCGTTGGCAGTCACAAATTCAGTCAGCTTAAGCACCTTGCTTTCAGCTGCTGCGGCAGCCGCAGCGGCCTCTTCTCTATTGTGGAATTCCTCACGCTTCTCCTTTCTCCATTTCACCGCCTTTTTGGCCGGTTTATTGGTGAGACGTGCAAGGGTCTCCTTCACCTGCTTCTGAACGTCTTCAGCGCTTATTTCCTGACGCTGCGGCTCACGCTTGCGCTCGCTGTTTTTCTTATTGCGTTTTGACTCGCGGTTCTGAGCATCTTTATTACCATTGCCTCCCTTTCCGCCTTGTTTTTCAGGACGTTGGTTGGTGCCCTGCGCAGCAGCCTTGTCAATATCGACCTTCTCCTTGCCGATACGGTTGCGTCTGCGACGATCGCCGTTGCCGCCTTGAGATGCGTTGCCGCCTCCCTGTCCGCCACGGTTGCGTTCGCTTCTGCTCTTTTTCTTCGGGCGAGTATTCTGGTTGAGAGTGTCCAGATCTATAGTTCCGAGCACCTTGATCTTCGGAGCTTCGGCAGTGGTCTTCACTCGGTAGACTCCATTGGTCTGCGTCTCTTCAAGTTCCGGTTTTTTACGATCGACGTCATTTTTCTTTGACTCATTCAAGTCACCCTTAGGCTGTTGCTTCGGGTTATGCTTATCGGCATTATTGACTTGAGCCACAGCTTCGGCTACCTCCTTAGGCTTTTGTTCGGCAACTTTGGCCGGAGCCGGTTCTTGCTTCTGCACCGGCTTCTCCTCAACCTTCGGAGATTCCGGTTTGATTTCCACATTTTGTTTGGGAGCCGCTTCAGGCTGACGCACCGGCTGAGCAGGCTCAGCAGCCTTCGCCTGTGATTTTTCTATAGGACGCCCTGTGTTCAGATCGATCTTGCCTAAAATTTTAGGGCCGGTGGCCTTGCGTGATTCGACAGCTTTCTCGCGTTCCTGACGAGCCGTCTTCTTTTCCTCCTTACGTTGAGTGGACTGGTCGGTTGCTTGTGCCTTTGCGCTTTTATCCGTGCTGAAAGCTTTAGTAAGGATATCGATGGCATGCTCATCAATCCTTATGTTGGGATCATCGGCAACCTCTATATTATGTTTGCGAAGCATCTCAGCGGCTGTACCGATTCCGACATTTAGATCTTTCGCTATTTTACCTAATTTTGTTCGCATTCGCTATCTTTTAGATTCAACTGTTAATTCGAATCGATTAAACAATAAAATAAATAATGGGCTCTTAGTCTTCGAATTCAGCTCTGAGCACTTCCTTCACGTGCTCCAGAGTCTCATCTTCCAAGTCTGCCTGAGCAAGCGTAGCCTCAGAAGCGTTAAGCACAGCCTTAGCAGTGCCAAGTCCGAGATCCTTCAGGGCCTCGATCACCCAATCATCGATTTCATCACGGAATTCATCAAGATAGATATCTTCCTCGCCTTCCTGGATATCACGGTAGACGTCGATAGTATATCCGGTAATGAGAGTAGCAAGACGAATGTTGAGACCCTCCTTTCCGATAGCGAGAGACACCTCTTCCGGATGCAGGAACACCTCAGCCTTCTTATCCTCCTCATTAATGCGGATAGAGCTGATTTTTGCAGGCGAAAGGGCACGCTGGATAAACAGGGAAGGATTCGCGGTATAGTTGAGCACATCAATATTTTCATTGCGAAGTTCGCGTACAATTCCATGTATACGGCTACCCTTGATGCCTACGCATGCGCCCACCGGGTCGATGCGGTCGTCATAGCTTTCTACGGCAATTTTAGCACGTTTTCCGGGAATTCGGGCCACAGACTTAATCGTTATCAGTCCATCGTGAACTTCCGGCACTTCCTGCTCGAAAAGGCGACGAAGGAAACGGTCGTCAGTGCGGCTGACGATCACCTTCGGGTTATTGTTGGGATTGTCCACACGCTTCACTACAGCACGTACTATATCACCCTTATGGAAGAAATCGCCGGGAATCTGCTCCTCCTTCGGCATGATGAGCTCATTTTGATCCTCATCGATAAGCAGCATCTCCTTCTTCCAGATCTGATGCACTTCACCCGACACCACTTCGCCTTCAAGCTCCTTAAACTTAGAGTATATGGCATCTTTCTGCAAATCGAGTATCTTTGACTGAAGAGTCTGACGGAGATTGAGGATAGCGCGGCGACCGAATTTCTCAAAATATATACGTTTCGTCACATCCTCACCGATTTCGCACTCGGGGTCGATCTCTCGAGCCGCGGTAAGACCGATTTGAGTCACCTCGTCGTCGACATCGTCATCGGCCACTACCTCCAGATTCTGATAGATCTCGCAGTCGCCCTTGTCAGGATTCATGATAACATCGAAGTTTTCGTCAGTTCCGAACATCTTGGCGATGACATTTCGGAAAGATTCCTCAAGCACACTGATCATCGTTGTCTTGTCGATATTCTTGTGTTCCTTGAACTCTGCAAATTGGTCAACCATATTGTTGACCGGTTCTACTTTTTTAGCCATTATGTTGTGTTTAAATTTATATAATAAAATATGCCTGAAGAAGCCTTATGGCTTCCCCGGGTGTCGGAAGCTGCCGAAAACCTGTCACGAAGCGAGCATCCGAATGAGATATGTAATGAAATATCAGCAATATTCCAAAACAAACAGAGAGAACGCAAGCGTTCCCTCTGGAATTCAGTGCAAAGATACGAAAAATTTATGATAATCCGGAGATTTTGACCGAAATAATATTTAAAATCATAAATTTTAACATAATTTAATAAAATTTAAATCACAGTAAAATGAGGATATATCCTCTCCGATTTTGAGCTTACCTTATTTATAAGCAGCTCACAGAAATTAAACGATAATGTAATTCAAGCAGCTTGAAAAGATCTTGACATGATAACTGCGGCTAATTTTGGCCAACCTGCCGCAAAATTATCTCGCTTTTATCATATCATTAATTTTTGTGGAGAGGATTTGGAGAAGAGGGGGGAAATTGTTATTTTTGCGAGGTGAACATGAAATATCCGGGATGTCTATGTATCGTTTTTTTGTCGGGCTTGTTGTTTTGATGTGTTGGCTGCCGCTTATGCCGGCGGAACCTTATTGCAATGTGACCACTTATGGATATAAAGACGGTGTGCCTTCTTCAACAGGGTCAAGAGTAGTGCAGGACCACAACGGTTTCATATGGATCGCCACATGGAACGGACTTTACCGATTCGACGGATATGAGTTCAGACATATCCGTCCGGACTCAGACAATGAGGTAATAAAATACTCTTCACGTTTCCGCGACATCAAGATGGGTCCGGATAGGAAAATGTGGTGCCGCATAGACGATAATATAGTGCTTTTCGATGTTGATACATATGACTTCCATGACCTGCACTCCCGGATAGAAGATTTTTTAGGTGAAAAAATAAAGATCGAAAATTCCATCAGAGAAACACCCGGAGGCAATATGGCACTCAATACTTCCGATGGCAGATATCTGACATTTGACGCACACAAGCTCTCTGAATCCGCCGATCCTATCACAGCACTCAGTGTCTTGGCAAAAGATACTCCTATCAAGCTCAAAAGCGCCTCATTCTTCAAGACTCCACTTCCACCATCATTCTCAAGGAAAGATGCGGCATATTCCAAAAAAGATGAACGGGGCAATATCTGGTGCATTACAAAAGATGGAAGAATAATGACCGGCTCGCAACCGAACGACACCTTCAAGGTCATATCTGTAGTCGACGCAGGAGGCAGTGCTATAAAATACAGTTGCGAGGATGATCAGGGCAACGTTTGGATGACAAGCAACAGAGGAATCCACAGGATAGCCTTGGGGACCTCGCCCCTAACCTATATCACACCTCCGGAACCATCCCAACTGCGCGCTTCAATGACGGACAGCAAGCAAAGAATATGGTTGTCATGGAGCGATTCAGAATATGTGAATGTCTGTGACGGAACGGATGCCGATACTTATTATTTGAATCCGGACGGCAATCTGACGCGGACAGCAATCCGATTCGGCTCCCCGATATACTCAATGGCGAGCGGACCGGACGGACAAATATGGCTGGGATCAAAGCCGGATGGACTCTTCAGGCTTACTCCACGCCAGGAAGGAAACGGATATACCGTCGATCACTTCACAAGATCTTCAATGAACCTCACACAATATGATGACCCTTCCAGCCAATACGACAATTATTACGACATGACTTTTGACAGAAGAGGCAGACTTTGGCTGGCCTCCATGGGCAACGGCATCGAGGTGATAGACAACCCGTCGAGCAAGAATCCACAGATAATCTCGCTAAATGAGCAAAAACAATATCCTCAAGAGGCGAACAAAGCAAGACGACTGCGTATCATTGGCGATTCCCTGATCGTAGCGACAACAACGGAAGGGCTTCTGAGTTTTCCAATGCCACTCAATCCGCATGCAGATAAAATAACATTTACCCTTCATCGATCAGAGCCGGGCAACAATCACTCACTTGGCAACATAGCCACTATGGACGCAATAGCGGGGAGTGACGGTAGACTTTATGTGGCTACCGAAAGCGATGGTCTCAACATACTGACCACCCCACTCACGACAGACATAAGCAAAAAATGGGAATTTTCCGGCAGTAACACGGATCTTCCGGCTATGACTGAGACAACACTCGCCCTAAGCGAGATGCCAGACGGACGCCTTATCGTAATAGGCAGAAGGGATATCATTTTGATTGATCCGAATGATGAAAGACATACCGAAGTGCTCGGTAATACTTTCTGGAATAAGGATCTTGTCTTCAAAGAGGTCACTCCATTACTTCTATCTGACGGAAGATGGCTGATCGGGCTCAGCGAGGGCGCTGTGACAGCCGAACTGAAAGATCCTACCCAAGACAAATCTTTTCCCATCAAATTCACATCATACAATATTGAAGGTGGTCCGACAATAGCTTTGAGCCCGCTTACGGATACTATAACACTCAAGTCAGACGAGAGGACAATGACCCTGACATTTTCGGCATTGTGCTATTCAGACACCGAAACTATCCGATATTCATACCGAATTGATGATGACAAGGAGTGGATAGGCGTAGGATCGATGCGAACACTCACCTTTTCCAAGCTTGAACCGGGAACACACCGTGTCAGCGTAAGATCTACCGACCTTATGGGGCGATGGACAGACAATGAATGCACCATCACCATTGACGTGAAGCCGACTTTCCTTGAGACAGGGTGGGCGAAATTGCTATATGCACTGGCGACTCTCTGCATAATAGCCGGAGCTGTATGGATATGGCTCTACATGCGCAATATCAAACGCAAACAACGCGAGATTCTCGAAGACTATCTCAGTCTGCTTGAAGCACGAACGTCAGCCGAGTATGAAAGCCGAACCAATAAAGAGCCGGAACCTCA
The DNA here is from genome assembly GCA_947174515.1 of uncultured Porphyromonadaceae bacterium. Classification (GTDB taxonomy): domain Bacteria; phylum Bacteroidota; class Bacteroidia; order Bacteroidales; family Muribaculaceae; genus Lepagella. The sequence continues at coordinate 2,741 of CAMWJD010000083.1, read as the reverse complement.
CAATGAATCACAACAGGCTACGGAACCGGCATCAAAAATCAATGTTGAGATACCGGAAGAGGATAAGATACTGATATCAAGAATTTCGGATTTCATAGACCGGAACTTCTCCGACAGCACCATCACTGTCGATGACATGGCAACGGCTTTAGCCATGAGCAAGAGCAGCCTGACGAAGAAAATGAAATCGCTTATGGGAGTGACACCTGCCGACTTCCTCAAAACGACAAGACTCTCGAAGTCTAAAATCATGCTCAAAGAGACCTCACTCTCCATCAAGGCTATTGCTTTTGACTGCGGATTCTCCGATATGAACTATTTCGGGAAGTGCTTCAAGGCTGCCTTCGGGATGAGTCCCGGTAATTTCCGTACAGAACAAACCGACAAGCTGAAGAACTGAAAAAACTTATGCAATTTAGATGATTTTGGGTAATTCTGATATTATTGAGGCTATTTTACCCTTGTTTTACTCGATTTTACCCTTAGAACCGGGACAAACAAGATAATTTTGTAGCCGAAGTTATTTAGACTTCACCGACTAATTCAAAATCAATCTAAACTGACTCATGAAAAAAATTACAGCTTTCATGGCAGCTGCCGTCCTCAGTATAGGAGACTTCAGTCCTGCCCTTGCAAAAAAAATCCACACCATCGGAGACTCCACGATGGCAAACTATGACGAAAACGCTACCGTGACCAGAGGATGGTGCCAATATCTACAGCAATTTCTTGAGGGTATCGAGGTCAACAACCGAGGTAAGAACGGAGCATCAAGCAAAAGCTTCTATGAAGAAGCATCGTTCTGGACTTCCGTAAAGAAGCAGATGGAGGCAGGTGATATTGTCCTCATACAGTTTGCCCACAATGACGAAAAAACTCAAGGAATGGACGGCGACGAGGTTAAGGCGTACTATAAATCCATAGGAGAAACAGCCCAGGCAAACGCCACAGACTACCGCGGCACATGCCCCAACACCACCTATAAAGAATATCTGCGCAAATATGTGAAGGAAACCCGCGACGCAGGATGCACCCCGATTCTCGTAGGAGGCATCTGCCGCATGTATTTCTCCGGCAATACCATAAGACGCAACGGCAGGCACGACCTCGGGGACAGTTTCTCTATCGTGACCACGGACGGCATCAAGACAGGTCAGAAAGTAGCATCCAGCGACCATTCAATGGACTATCCATACCAGATGAAGCTTGTTGCAGAGGAAATGAATGTACCATATGTAGACCTCACCTCAGCAACAGCGGACCTCTACCTCAGCTACGGCGACCAGGACTGCCACTCGATCCTCGGAGACGGAGACGGCTCAACCCACCTAAGTGCTACCGGCGCAGCCCTTATAGCACGTAGATTCGTGCAGCTATGTCAGGAACAGGGGCTTCTGAGCGAATACATCAACCTGAGCAGCGAGCTTTCCGTGACCCCGGACAACGCAGACCTCGGACAGGGATATAAAGGACAATCCATGACCAAGGAATTCATGGTGAGCGGCTTTGATCTCACTCCGTCTTCCGGCAATGTGACCATCACCACAACCGGCAATGTCCTTGTCTCAACCGACCAACAAAACTGGACAGAGAGCGCTACAATGACCTACAACGGAGGAACGCTCATACAGCGATTCTACGCAAAAATGGCCATCGCTGAAAATGGTGTAAATACAGCCTTAGTCAAGATTAAAGCCGGCGACAAGCAGATCGAGATTCCGGTTTCAGTCACGGGAGTAGAACTCACCGGAGGAACAGAATTCTCAGCCTATTGGCGTCTTGAATCAGATGACAACTGCGTAACGGAAGGTCCGGTCAGCATAATACCAGAGTCATGGCACGGCATGGTGCTACAGAGATATTCCAATCCGAACGCCAATACCATATGGCCTGACTATACGGGATTTGATGCAACCCGCAAGACCCAACGCAACGTAATCGAAGGGGAGAAATGGCCGGAAGGAGAAATAGACGAGGTATCGACGCGCTACATAGAATTCGGCATCACCGCACCGGAAGGCACTGAGCTAAACATCGATGAAATCAGCTATTTCTGCTGCGGATGCGGCGGCAACGGCATGTGTCTGCATGTATGGTATTCCACCGAGGATGACTTTTCCAATGCCCAGCTCATCTTCTCCATGACAAAAATGCCAGCCAACAACATGCAGGACGGTAAGATACAGCCGGTAGTGAAACTTCAGCCCAACCAGTCTGCCCGACTGAGATTCTATCCCTGGTATAACGGCAGCGCAACCGGCAAAACACTCTGTCTCTCCGACATCAAATTTCACGGATACGCTTCGGCAACCGACATCTCGGGCGTAGAGAACGTGGCTGAGGCCTCTGAGGGCACCACTTACTTAACACTGCAAGGAATAGCCGTTGAGAATCCGGCAGAGGGGGGAGTCTACATCAAATGCGAACGCCGGGCAGACGGCACACTCACCACTTCCAAGGTAAGAATGTAAATTCACAACCTGATACGCTATCCCTGACAGCACCGGACGCACAAACCGTGGTGTGTCACTATCTTTAAATTATCTACAACTGACATCATAAATCATGAACAAGAAAGCATTATTGTCCGCTATGGGTGCAATCGCCCTCGCAGTCCAGATCCCTGCGACTGCAGAGACACTTGCCTCGTGGACTTTCGAGACCGGCTACGAAGTAACTGATCTGGGCGACAAGAAGACACTCTATACTCCAGATGCCTCACTTGCGCCAGAAGATATCAC
>CAMWJD010000082.1 GCA_947174515.1 uncultured Porphyromonadaceae bacterium | reverse complement strand
TTACCTTTATTTCAGACGTACCCAAGACCATTCATGTGGAGGTGCGCGACAAAGGTTCCGGATTGATGAGGACCATGTGGATGAAAACGCCGACTGTCAATCTCAATTTCCGCGAACTTGCCGAGCATGGACAGTTGAGATGTTCACATTCGGATATGATGGCCGCGCTAAAGGAAACTTTTGGAACGGGGGCTACGATCATATCTACAAGTATAGATTCATTAAGACTTGCATATACCGACCGACCCGGAAAATCACTGCCGGTGATCGTTGAAGTCAAGGCACGCGCGATGGCAGGGTACACCGTATATGGAACTCCCTGCTCCGACCCGGTGCGTGTTTTGGCATATGGAAGCAGGGAAGTGCTTGATACTCTGACGAGGGTATATACTAAGTCTTATGTCGAGACAGGACTTTCTGAATCTGTCATGTTTTCTTCTGAACTGAAGTCTATCCCGGGTGTAAGGCTGATCCCATCGAAGGTAAATGTAAAAATAAATGTAGAACCGCTCGTGGCAAAAGAAGAGATGGTGGCTGTGATTGCAGAGAATGTGCCGGATGACGAGAATCTTCTCCTCTTCCCATCAAATGTCAGAGTCAGTTATTATGTGCCCATGAGTGAATTTTCTGATTCCAGGCAAGCTGTAAGGGTAGTGGTGGACTATAACGAAATCGCGCTCCACATGGGGGCCCGTCTGCCATTGAGAATCGAACCATTAAATGGAGTAAATGCTGTAAATCCAAGATTATATTCCGATTCAGTGGAATATACTCTTGTGAGATAAAAAATTTCAATAAACCCTAAACTAATAAATAAAATGCTCAAAGAAATACTTTCCATCACCGGAAAACCCGGACTATACAAAATTCTCACTCCGGGAAAAAGGACTCTCCTCGTTGAAGATATGGTAAGCAAGAAGCGTTTCCCGCTTGGCGCGCGCGACCGCGTGGTGTGTCTGGGCGACATTGCCATGTACACAGTGGGAGAAGACCTTCCGCTTGATAAGATTCTCGATCGTGTATATGCTGTGGAGGAAGGCAAAAGAATCGATGTCAAGGCAATGGATAATGATATGCTCCGTGAGGAATTCGCCAAGGCGGTGAATGATTTTGACCGCGACAGAGTGTATCCTTCTGATATCAAGAAACTATTCACCTGGTATAATCTGTTGATTTCCGAAGGCTATACAAAATTTACTGAAGAAGAGACCGAGGCTTCCGAAGAAGAAAAAGCCTCTGAAGAATAACGAAACCAGTATACCAAGTCTAAAAAAGCGGTCTTTCGACCGCTTTTTTTGTTGAAGTTATAATCCGCAAAACGAAATGTTCTCGCCTTCCAAAATGAAGCGTTCCATTCGGAAAAACGAAACGTACCTTAATTGCTGAGAGCTGCTTAATACAACAATTGCTGATAAATTTGCAAAATTGATAGATTTTTACTACTTTTGCACCGAGTTTGTAGAAAATTAATAGTTTTCTTAAGGTAATTAGAGTATGACCGATATCCAACGGGGCCTTTATGACCCGATATTTGAGCACGATGCGTGTGGCGTCGGGCTTTTGGTGAATGTAGGTGGACGCAAGAGCCATCAGCTTGTGGAAAAAGCCCTTCAGGTGCTTGAACATATGGTGCATCGCGGTGCGGAGGGTGCTGATCCTCTTACAGGCGACGGTGCCGGAATTATGGTTCAGATTCCACACGAATTCATACTTCTTCAAGGGGTTCCTGTTCCTGAAAAAGGTAGATATGGCACCGGGATAGTATTCATGCCTCACGATGATATCTCGCGGGAAGAAATTCTTGACATTATTGAAAGGGAGGCGATGGAAGATGGAATGACTCTCATGGCGGTGCGTGACGTGCCGACCAACAATTCCATGCTTGGAGAAGTCGCTAAGAAGGCTGAACCGGTGGTGAAGCAAATATTTGTCAGCGACGAAGACAGCGACCGCCACATGGAACTCCGTCTTTATCTTCTTAGAAAAAGGGTGGAAAAGAAGATAATGAATTCCAATATCAAAGGGAAGGAAGATTTCTATATATGCTCACTGTCTTCTAAAAATATAGTATATAAGGGTATGCTTTCAAGCCTTCAGCTCAGGTATTATTATCCTGATCTGATGAATCCACGGTTCACTACCGCTATGGCTATCGTACATTCACGATTTTCTACCAATACCTTCCCTGCATGGAGCCTCGCTCAGCCCTTCAGAATGTTGGGGCATAATGGAGAAATCAATACCATTCAAGGTAATAGACTCTGGATAAAAGCACGCGAAGGAGGTTTGCATCCCGATGTGTTCGGTGGACAGGATATGACTCCGCTTCTGCAACCCGGAATGAGCGATTCCGCATCTCTTGACAATATTCTGGAATTTTTTGTGATGGCGGGGATGTCACTCCCTCATGCGCTGGCGATGCTCGTGCCGGAATCTTTCAATGACAAGAACCCTATCTCTCCTGCTCTTAAGGCTTTCTATGAATATCATTCCATTCTTATGGAAGCGTGGGACGGACCTGCGACTTTATTGTTTAGCGACGGCCGTTATGCCGGAGGAATGCTCGACCGCAACGGCCTGCGTCCCGGTCGCTACATCATCACCAACAACGACACTGTGGTGATTGCTTCCGAGACCGGTGTGCTGGCTTTCGATCCGTCTGAAATAAAGAGAAAAGGGAGATTGAAGCCGGGAAAGATGCTGCTCGTGGATATGAAAGAAAAGCGTATCCTTTATGATGAGGAAATCAAAGACAGTCTCGCCAATGCATATCCTTACCGCGATTGGCTTGCCAGATATAGAGTCAAACTCGATGCCATCAATTCCGGCAGGAAGGTGAATGAAAAGGTAGATCAGTTTGAGCGCTTGCTACATTCTTTCATGTATGACACCGAAGAAATAGAAAAAATCATCACTCCCATGACTGTAGAGGCTAAGGAGCCGATACATTCCATGGGTGACGACACTCCATTGGCCGCATTGTCGAAAAGAAGACAGCCTCTCTACAATTATTTCCGTCAGCACTTCGCGCAGGTCACAAATCCTCCCATCGATCCTCTGCGCGAGGAGCTTGTGATGAATCTCGACAGCTATATCGGCGCTGTAAGCAAAGAGATGCTTGAGTTCACACCCGATCACTGCAAGATGGTGCTTTTGAGGCGTCCGGTAATCTCGAATCGTGAACTGGATCTTCTCTGTAATCTGCGTTACAAAGGATTTGATGCTATCCGCCTTGACATGACTTTCCCCGTCAGCGACGGTGCCGAGGGGCTTGAGAAAGGTATCGGCCGACTTTGCGAGGAAGCGTCTGCGGCTGTTGATGAAGGGTGCAGTTATATAGTGCTTACCGACCGAAATGTAAATTCTGAAAGGGCTCCGATTCCGTCGCTTCTGGCCACTGCCGCGGTCCATCATCATCTTATAGAAGCCCGCAAAAGAACCAGGACTGCTATAGTGGTTGAGACCGGCGATGCCAGGGAAGTGATGCATTTCGCGCTTCTTGTAGGTTACGGCGCTTCGGCCGTTAACCCTTATATGGCTTTTGCTGTCATTGATAAAATGGTGGCTGACAAGAAAATTCAACTTGATTTTGACACTGCATCGCGGCATTTCATTGAAGCAGTCGATAAAGGATTGCTTAAGATCATGTCTAAGATGGGCATAAGCACGCTCACATCCTATAAGGGTTCTCAACTTTTTGAAGCCATAGGCCTTTCAGAAGAACTTTGCCGCAGATATTTCGGCAAGACTCCATCCAAGATAAGCGGTCTGGGATTGACATCTATCACTGAAGATATTCTGGATGCTCATAAGGAAGCGTGGAGTGAGGATTTCGATACAGAGGCTCCTCTTCCTGATTCGGGTCGCTATTCTTATAGGAAAGATGGAGAATATCATGCATGGAATCCTGAGGCCGTGAAAGCTTTGCGAGTGGCTACCCGTCTCGACAGCTATAAGCAATTTCTTGAATTTTGTGAAATTGCCGAAAATCATGATACTCCTGTTTTCATCCGAAATTATTTTAAGATAGGGTCTCTCGGCGAGAAAATTCCTTTAGACGATGTGGAGTCGGAAGAAGATATCATGCGCCGATTCTTCACTGGGGCGATTTCTTTTGGAGCAATTTCAAAAGAAGCACATGAGACTATTGCCGAGGCAATGAACTCCATAGGAGCAAAATCCAACACCGGAGAAGGAGGGGAGGATTCGGAGCGATTTGCAACGCGTGCCGACGGCACATCCGTTCGCTCCGCTATAAAGCAGGTGGCTTCCGGTAGATTTGGTGTTACTGCCAATTATCTGGTGAATGCCGATGAAATTCAGATTAAAGTGGCGCAAGGTGCAAAACCCGGAGAGGGAGGACAATTGCCGGGCTTCAAAGTGGATAAAATAATAGCCAAGACGCGTCATTCTATTCCCGGAATATCATTGATTTCTCCGCCGCCTCACCATGATATCTATTCTATCGAAGATCTTGCGCAGCTTATTTTCGACTTGAAAAACGTCAATCCACGCGCAAAGATTTCTGTAAAACTTGTTTCGGAAAGCGGTGTAGGAACGATTGCGGCCGGTGTCGCTAAAGCTAAAGGTGATCTTATCACGATTTCGGGCAGTGACGGAGGCACCGGTGCTTCTCCGGCCTCATCGATAAGATATGCCGGCACTCCGGTGGAATTGGGCCTTTCCGAGACTCAGCAGACACTCGTGATGAATAATCTTCGCGGGCAAGTGCGTCTTCAGGCCGATGGCCAATTGAAGACGCCGCACGACGTTTTGGTTATGGCCATGCTCGGTGCCGAAGACTACGGCTTTTCTACTGCCGCTATGATAGTGCTCGGTTGCATCATGGACCGCCGATGCCACACCAATAAATGTCCGGTGGGCATTGCAACTCAAAATGCTGAATTAAGGGCTAAATATGATGGTAGAGCCGAGTATCTGGTCAGATATTTCCGATTCATGGCGCGCAGGATACGCGAGATGATGGCTGAAAGAGGTATTGCAAATCTTGATGAAATAATAGGGCGTCCGGATCTTCTGATTGTTAAGGATAATCTCCCGGAAGGGATCAATTTCAGCCGACTTCTTCATCTTCCGGAGGAGGCTTCTGAAAATTCCCTGTTTTGCATTTCCGAACAGAAACACGATATTGATAAAGTGCTTGATGTGGAAATGATCGCCCGTTCATTCCCCGCCATAAAATCAGCCTCTCATGTCGAGATGGAATATGATATCAAAAATACGGATCGGGCCGCAGGCGCTATGATGTCGGGTGAGATCGCTTCTCTATATGGGGATGACGGACTTCCTGAAAACGATTTAATAAAAGTTACGTTCAAAGGGTCGGCCGGGCAGAGTTTCGGTGCTTTCCTCGTGCATGGCATCACGTTCCGGCTGGAAGGAGACGCCAATGACTATGTCGGAAAAGGTCTTTCAGGCGGTAAAATAGTAATAGTGCCTCCAGCCGGCTCCGAGTTCGCTCCTGAGAATAATATTATCGCCGGCAATACCATTCTTTATGGCGCCACTTCAGGTGAAGTCTACATTAACGGACGTGTCGGTGAACGTTTCTGTGTCAGAAATTCAGGAGCTAATGCCGTTGTGGAAGGCGTCGGCGACCATTGTTGTGAGTATATGACCGGCGGCTGCACGGTAGTGCTTGGATCCACAGGAAGGAATTTCGCGGCAGGCATGAGTGGTGGTATCGCTTATGTGTATGACCCTGACCGCACATTCGATTATTTCTGCAACATGGAGATGGTGGAGCTTTCCCTTGTGGATGATCCTGCTGACGCGAGGGAGCTGCACAGGCTCATTTCCGCTCATTATAAGCACACAAGATCTCCTCTTGCAGGCCGAATACTTGATGATTGGGACAATGCGCTGAATGATTTCATCCAGGTGATTCCCACTGAATACAGAAGGATTCGCGGTAAACGTTAAAAAACTAAAGCGGGCTTCTCATTTGAGAGGCCCGCTCAATTTTTGTATCATGTAATTGTTATTTCACAGCTACTTTCTGTCCGTTGACGATATAAATGCCTGGAGCTGTGATTTTGTCAATGCGTATGCCCTGAAGAGTATAGATCATATCCGGGCCTTCATAGTCTTCCGCTGCGAGATTACCAACGGCTGCATCCTCATTTTTGGTTTTTGCCTTGTTCGGGTTTCCTTCATATACGATTGAAGGATCGATCGAAAGGTGGGGAGGCTGATTGTAGCAGCAGTTTTGGTTCACAACCTGAACACGGTAGTTGAGGTCGTCCATAAGATGTGGAATACGGTATTCGGAAGGATAGCTTGTAGCGTTGATGATAAGATTATTGGTTTCTCCGTCCCAAGTCACGATTTCTTCACGCCAGTCTCCGAGGAGGTCGCCGAGAACACAAGGATTGTACTTGGAATAGTTATTGAGTTTGCCGATTACATACCATCCATTGTTGACTTTGTAGCGGTCAAAGCCTTTGTTTTCATGATTCCAATGTGCAATGATGCTCTTGTCAAAAAACTCATCATAGAGGTCTCCGTCCCAATAGATACGGTTGTTGATACCTGCACCGCTGCTTCCTATTGCCCATTGTTCGGCAATCATGTCACCGGTGGCGCAATCGAACACTCCTGCTGAAGCGCTGTAAAGGAATTGTGAATGTTTGTAGAATGAATCGAAGTGGGCTGCAAGTCCACGTCCGGTGTCACCGGATTCAGTCTTATGCAGAATCAATTCGCCGGTAGCTGCATCCCGAAGGTCGTATCCGTATGGCTTTTCTTCATGCACCATGAATACCTCCAGACCGGGGCGCTGAGGCAAGAAATCACCGAGGTGAAGAGCATCGCCGTGACCAAGGCCTGTGCGATACAGAAGCGAACCATCGTGATCAAGAGCAGCTGAACCGTAGACTATTTCATGTTTGCCGTCGCCATCGCAATCTCCTATTGCCATCCAGTGTGCACCTTCTCCCCACAGACCTTGTCCGCTTTTGATGTTGCGGCTTACCCAACGCTCTGTCAGGTTGACACCATCCCAGTCATAAGCCCCGACGAATGCACCTGAATAATATCCGCGGGCAAAAATAGGACTTGGGTTAGCATCCGGACCATCGAGATATGCGAGGCCGGCAAGGTAACGTTCTGAACGGTTCTGGTTGCTATCGCCCCAATAGCTTTTCCCTGCAGCATAGTCAGTATGATACGGGATTGTGGCAAGTGCCGCACCTGTAGGACCGTCAAACACTGTGATGTATTCAGGACCATGATCCTGTTTCCCACGTCCGCTGAGGAATGATTCATTCGGATCGTCATCGCCGAGAAGTACGTAGTTGCCTTCGCCGTCTATTGTGCCGGGGGCTGTCTTCATCATAAATTCACCATATCCGTCTCCGTCAAAGTCCCAAGCGATAAATTGCATAGTGTGGGCACTTGTGAAGAAGTTATGTCCGGCGTTAATGCGCCACAGACGTGTGCCGTCAAGCTTGATGCAGTCGAAAATCGCAGGCGAAGTTGTTCCGGAAGAGGCGGCATCTTTCTCATTTGATGGCGACCATTTCAGGATAATCTCATATTCTCCGTCGCCATCCATATCGCAGTAAGAGGCGTCATTCGGAGTGTAGGTAGCCCCGTTTTTGGTGTCAATAGGAGTCTCTGTCGGGATAACGAAAGTCTGATTGTCCCATGTCTTGCCACTTTCTTCTGATTCAATCAGGTTTCCATATTTGTCATAGGTGTCAAGACGATAGTGGCAGTCGGGTGTGCCTTGCGAGTCAGTAAAGTTGGTGCGGTCGATGATATATGCACCTCTTGACATTGCTGTGGTCTGTCCGGTTTCGCTCACGCGGAAGAGTCTGTATTTCACCCCATATCCATCAGCCTCTCTGTGTCGCCATGACACAAGATTGCCGGTGCCCATATTTGCGCCTGTCAGACTTACCGCCATCAGACCGCGGTTGAGAGGTTTGGCTTCAGGACGCGACGTGCGGTTTGAGACCTTGAAGCGAATGTTGAAACTCATGGCCACTACATCATTTTTTAAGATGTTGGTCTTGAGTGTGTTGTTCTCAAATGTCGTCTCTGCCTTGCATCCTTCTGTCAAAACGAAAGAGAAACCTTCGGGAACTCCGTAAAGAGTCTCTGCATATGAAGCGGTCTCCCCGTTTTTAAGATTTCCTACCAGGGCGGTGAGGTCTATCTTTGTCGGCTGTTGGCCTGATTTCAATATGCCGTTGCAGGTAAGTGATTTTACATAAGAGCCAACTGTGTTGACTTCCTCATCCACAGCGCCGGTGACAGTCACGTTGCGCAGCCCCATCTCCTTTGGTGAGTCTGCATTTGCGCCTGCGATATTCATCATATAGAGCGTCAGAGTAAATGGTTCTCCATCGGTGATGACGTCGCCCAATGTATATTCATGGTGGCTGTAGGCAGTAGTGTTTGCGGTGGTGATTTTGTTACGCAATGGGCCGATGCCGGTGGATATTGCTTTCTCCGCTCCGGATCCAATTGTGTAATAAACATCGATAGCGCCTGCGTCGGTACCTACTTTGACTGCGTCGAAAGAAATCATTGTAGGTTTAAACTTATGGCCTGACTGAGGAGTTACTGTAACGCTGATGCAATGGCCTGCGCTTTTTGAAGTTACTTTTGAAGAGGGAGTAAAGGCGGTAAACGGAGGAACATAGTCCACAGCTTCCAACCCTGTGTCGGCACCGGATCTTTCAAGAAGTCTTGTTTTGGCAATATTGGAGCCGGTGGTCTGGCTGCATTTGAGCAGGGAGGCCGCTGTCGCATCCCCTGTCACCGTGACTGCTGATAGATTTTCAGGGTCACTGAGCTGCCATGTAGCCGTGACGGACTGTGCTGACGCACCGGCCGTGACTAAGGCAGCGATCATCGTGATGATTGTTTGTTTCATTTAGGTTAATTTTATATATGATTAAGAATACGTTTCAGTTTTTCTGAAAGAGCACAATTGGGATTGCAAATATAATAAAAATTTTGCGAATATCCTTCTTTTACAGTGAAAATAATAATAGAAACCCCAAAATTCCGAGAGAGTGGCGTATAAAAAAAAGACGTGGCTACTCAAAGGTAGCCACGCCCCGTGATTTTATTCCGGCATCATTTATTTTCTTTGCCAAATTCATGCACAGGTTTTGTCTGTCTGTCAGACGTCATAGACTTATGGTCCTTATTGAAGAGCTGGACCGTGATGAAAATGGTCATCGCGACAACGATGATGCTCCAAGTGATCAAAGGAAGGTTCAGGGCCATCATAATGCATGAATTTTTATTGGGGTTAATAATCAGTTTGAAGTGTAAGTGTCATTAATAAACTTACAATAACAAAACGATTGAGGAAATAATATAGTTCAAGGAAAGTCATTACGATTTGATTAAAGATTTATGACATGAATTGACAGATCCGTCACATATCGAAACAACGTCATCGTGATATTCCATCTTACCCCCCTTACTCTAAATTTCATGAGATGAGTCCTTATGATATGAGTTCTAAATTGAAATTTTGCATGAAGAAAGACTATATATCAGAAATTTTGACTAATTTTGCAAAAAACGTTTTCAATTCAAGAATATGAAACTGATATTGGTAAGCAATGACGATGGATATATGGCTAAGGGAGTGCGGGAACTCATGGCGATGCTTGCTCCTTATGGAGAAGTAATAGCTGTATGTCCCGACAAAGGGCGTAGCGGACAGTCGATGGCTCTGACTTTCGATGCCCCTCTGAGGATAAAAGAAGAAAAGAGCCCCGTGCCCGGAACAAAGCTTTATAGTTGCAGCGGGACACCGGTCGATTGCGTTAAGATATCTTACTATTCAGTACTGAATGGCCGAAAACCTGACCTTGTGGTGGCCGGAATCAATCATGGAAGCAATGCATCTGTAAATGTTCTTTACAGCGGAACTATGGGGGCCGTGCAGGAAGGGTGCACATGGGGAATCCCATCAATCGGATTTTCACTTACATCTCACGATCCGGATGCTGATTTTTCGGCAATCAAACCTATTGTGGACGTTCTTATTCCTGAGCTTCTTGAAAGAGGATTGCCTCAAGGCACGTTTATTAATGTTAATGTTCCGGCCGGATTCGCAGATGTGCCGATTTCTGTGTGCCGCGAATGTAAGGCTCATTGGAGCGAGGAATACAAGGAATACACTGACCCGTTCGGTGGAAAGTTTTACATGTTGGCAGGACATATGGTCAACGATGAGCCGGAAAGCACAGACACTGACTTATATGCGCTATCACAAGGACATGCGTCTTTGGTGTTTGAAGCGCTTGACCGGACAGATCCTTCAGCACCGAAGGTGATATAGACAGCCGGAGCTTTCAGAAATTTAACAAAAGATCAGAGAGGATGAAAAAAATATTTCTTACCGGAGCTACCGGAGTGATGGGATCGGAGGGACTGAAACAACTGACAGCCGCTCCCGGTCAATATGAAGTCATCGTTCTTGCCCGTGACAGTAAAAAAAATAAGAAGATGCTTTTTCCTTATATGCAGAAAGGAGTCAAAGTGATCTGGGGTGATCTTCTTGACAAAGAGGCTGTCAGAAAAGGAGTGGAAGAAGCCGATGTGATATTGCATGTGGGTGGAATGGTATCTCCTGCAGCAGACTGGTATCCGGAAAAAACAATAAAGACAAATGTCGGCGCCATGCAGAACATCATAGATGCCGCCATGCCTCGAAAAGATGAAGTCAAAATAGTCTATATAGGATCTGTCTCGCAATATGGGAATCGCTCAGTGCCTGACCACTGGGGACAATGCGGAGATCCTTTGACACCGGCATATTTCGATGCATACGCATACTCAAAGACTGAGGCAGAACGCATGCTTATGAACTCAGATCTAAAGTGGTGGGTCTCACTTCGCCAGACAGGTATCCTGCATAGCGGATTGCTCATGAAAGCATCCGATCCCATAGCATTTCACGTGCCGATCCGTGGTGTACTCGAATGGGTTACCGCCGAAGACTCGGGACGGCTTCTCGAAAGGGTATGTCGCGACGATGTTCCGGATTCTTTTTGGAACAAGTGCTACAACATCGGAGGGGGAGCACCATACCGCATGACAAATTATGAATT
>CAMWJD010000081.1 GCA_947174515.1 uncultured Porphyromonadaceae bacterium | reverse complement strand
ATCAGTCATGATGCCCGCATCATTCCTTCTTCAAGAGACAAAATCTGCTCGAAAATCTGACGAAATCTTAATAAAAAAATAAGTCTAAACAACTTCAATGTGTATTAGACGCTATAGAACGCTAAAATATAACAGAAAATCTATGAAAATTTCAATATTAGTGTAGTAGCATACTAATACACTGCAAAGATAATGTAAATTTCTGAACTGTCAAAATTTTTTTATAAAAAATGTGGATAATATTTGCGTTGGTGTCGGCAGTGGGGCTTGGGTTTTACGATGTGATGAAGAAAATCTCGTTGAAAGACAACAATGTACCGTTGGTGTTATGGTTTAACACACTTTTCGGAACACTTCTGATGAGTCCGGTGCTTGTGGAGTGCATCGCGCATGGGGGCACCGGTCCGGGGGAAGGAATTACAGGACACCTTCTTATAGCTACTAAATCGGTGATAGTGCTATCGTCGTGGATTTTGGGATATTTCGCGATAAAGCACCTGCCTCTTACCATCCAAGGGCCTATAAACGCCTCGAGACCGGTGATGGTTCTCGTAGGCGCATTGCTGATATTCGGCGAGCAGTTAAATTTCATACAATGGTGCGGCATCCTCTTAGGATTTGCTTCGCTTTTCATGATAAGTAGAGTCGGATCAAAAGAGGGTTTCTCGTTCAAGCACAGCAAATGGCTGTGGATGTCGGTTGGAGCCACCGCATTGGGAGCGGTTAGCGCGCTCTACGACAAATATTTGCTGACCAGGTTTGAACCGCTCATGGTGCAGAGCTGGTATTCACTCTATCAGTTGGCGATGATGAGTGTGGCGGTGTTGATATTGCGGAAACTGCATACACATACCACATCGACACCATTCCATTGGAAATGGGCTATCATCGGCATATCCGTGTTCCTGACCGGAGCGGACTTAGCATATTTCTATTCGCTGTCTGAAGCCGGGTCGATGATTTCAATAGTATCGATGATACGCCGTGGAAGTGTGCTGATACCGTTCTTCTACGGTGTGCTCGTACTTCATGAGAAGAACATCAAGACAAAACTTGTGGATCTCGGTATTCTCCTTGTCAGCCTCGCCCTCCTCGTAATCGGCTCAGAAGGGTAAACATATTGATGCTTGGCTAATCTTGAATTTATTCAATCGGCATGCATCAGGCGATGCCACTTGCGGTATCCGAAGAAGGCTATGACGGTGTAGATGGCGTAGAGGATGGCATAGAACGGTATGCCCTTGTACCAATACAGGCAGGTGCATACAGCATCGACGAGAATCCAGGCTATCCATTGCTGTAAGTATTTGCGGGCAAGCATCCACATGCCGACTATGCTTAGGGCCGTAGTGAATGCATCCGGTATGGGGACAGTGCTGTCAGTGAGATAGTTCAGGATGAGATATAGGCCTACCCATAAGACAATGAAGACTGCCACGCATGCGAAAAGCATGCGTGGAGGTATATTGGTGATGGGGTGTTGAGATTCGGACTTGCCGGACATCTCAGATAGGTCCGACTTGTCAGACAAATTATCTTTCTTATGGCTTTTGGTCCATACAATGAAGCCGTAGACAGCAATGACAAGATAATAGATATTGATGGCAAAGTCTGCATAAATGCCTTTACTGAAATATATCCACATGGAGATTGCCGGCATCACCATTGAAGCATACCACATGCGCCGGTCGGCGTGATATTCCCACCAAAGATATAATAGCCCTATTGAAAAGCCGAGTATTTCTAAGAATTTATCCATTACTAATTTAGAATTGAGAATTTATAATTGAAAAACGCAATATATAATTCTCAATTCAAGATTATCCATTCTCAATTATTAAAAGGTAAGAGTTACTGTGGCAAGGACATTAGTTGTGGCTTGTGCCGCGAAACCTGCATAGCGGTAGATCACGGGTTTACCGTCCTCAAGATAGTAGCCGGCTCCGGCGTATCCGTTGTTGCAGTATTTTTCATTGAAGAGGTTATATACAGTCACGCCTACCCGGAGATCCTTCATACCCGAGATCTTCTTGAACGTGTATGCGAGAGCGAGGTCGGAAACGAAATATGAATCGAGTTTAGCCTCGGCAGAGCGAGCGTTGTTCATATACTGGCTTGACACATATCGGCTCATCAAAGATGCTTCGAAATTCTTGACATTGAAATTGAAAGCGTTGTGAAGGATGAAGTCCGGTGAGAAGGCTATCGGCGTATCGCCACAATCTATCGAAATAGGATTGGTCCATTCATCCTCATAAATATATTCTGTGAAATTCTTGATGCGGTTGCGAGAAAGAGTGGCATTGATCTGCCAGTCAAACCAATCAACCGGTCTTAAAGCTCCCTGAAGCTCAACACCCATGCGGAAGGATTTAGGGACATTGACGCTGATAGCGTTGCCGGTGTCGGAAAGTTCTCCGGTCACTACAAGCTGATTCTTATAATCCATATAGTAAAGTCCGGCACCGACATTGAAAAGAGATGTTCCATAAGAATATCCGACTTCATAATCGAACATACGCTCAGCCACGGGATAGTGAGCAGGATCACTGTCGGTGAAATTGTCGCGGGTAGGTTCTTTATGCGCCACACTCCAAGAAGCATAGGCACGGTGTCCGCCACCATTGTAAGAAACGCCGAGTTTAGGATTGAAAAAATTCCATTTACGCTCCAAGTCGAGAATACCCATGCCGCCTGTATTCCAATCGAAATTGTCGCTCACGCCACGAATAGAATAATCAATGTGACGATACTGGAGATCAGCGAATGTTGAAAAACCGGCACCAAAGGAATAGTCACCACGCAAGAAGACAGATGAATCAAACTTACGTCCGGTGTTGCTGTAGTATTCCTGAAGAGGATCAATAGCGCCCATGAAATTGCGGACCCATTTCACTTTTCCGAAATGGTTGCCACGATGCCAGTTGGCCGCTCCCCCGCCTACAAGAGTTAAGTTATCCTTCTGATAGCGCACGTTGACCATACCTCCTCCGAAATCATTATCGTTGAATTTAAGACGTATAAGGTCAGACTTTGTGATGACGTTGCCTTCAGCGTCAAGGAAGGGAGCGAGTCCATATTCCTCAAGAGTGCGACGTGTCTTATACTGGTCATAGTATCCGTCACCCTTAGTATAATGGAGAGTTGCGTTTAGGGTAACATACTTACCTATATATTGATTAAGAATCAATTGAAAATGATGCTGGGTAAAGTTGTCACACTGATCCGGATAATAAGCGATGGATCCATCCGAGGCAGTATATTCTCCACATGGATTATAACGGCGTCCATATTTCTCCATATCTTCTTTCGAGGCATAGTCCCAAGCCATATAAGTACGTTCTTTACCACCGAAAGCGAGCAGACGAAGGGTCGTATTATCAGAACGATAAGCAAGTTGCCCCATGTAGCTCCAAAGCTGAGAGAATGCACGGTCAATATAACCGTCAGAGCCAATGTGACTGATACGTGCATCTACACTCCAATGGTCGCCGAAGAGTCCTGATGACACCTTGATAGTTTCCCGGTTGGAATTGAAAGAACCATAAGAAGCAGACACCATGGCTGAGCGCTCAGTTGCAGGATAATCGGTGAGCATATTGATGGAGGCGCCAAAAGCTCCGGCTCCGTTGGTAGATGTCCCGGCACCGCGTTGTATCTGGATGTCGTTGAGCGACGATGCGAGGTCGGGCATATTGACCCAATACACGTTGTGACTCTCGCTGTCGTTTATAGGGACGCCATTGGCAGTGATGTTGATGCGCGAACCGTCTGTGCCGCGCACGCGCAGGCTGCTGTAGCCTATTCCGGCACCGGCATCTCCAGTCGAGATTATAGACGGAGTCATTTCAAGAAGTGCGGGAATATCTCTGCCGTCGTTTGATTTCGCTATCTCTTTGGCAGATACGTTGGTGAATGCAACCGGAGTCTTTACTCCGGCACGGTTTGCCGAAACTTCAACGGCATCAAGCATTGTTACAAGACTGTCGGAACTCTCTGCGAGCACCTGGGCTTCGGAATTTTCCGCCGAAGCGGGGAGCACAGACATGCATATGAGCGCAGCTCCCCAGAAAAGGGTCTTTTTCATGTGTCTTAATTTTCTTACGCCGGTACTAACCGGATCAAGTTAAAAGGGTTTAATCTCAGCTTCACCACCTGCCGGGGAGCAGGCGATGACGCACCCCTAAATGAGACTACTTATATCCGCATAATTCGTAATCGCTTATGCGGCTGCAAAGTTATAAAAAATAATTGGAATATTAAAATTTTTGCCGGCTACTTAGGCCCATTCTCATAAAAAATGGGGCCTTATTTCTTTGATGTGTTTATCGCGTGATTGCGCGAATCAGGAGATAGAGCTGAGCGACGTGATCGCGGAAGAGATTCCCTGTAGCGGCGGAAGGCGAGGGAGCGGATGCTGTCGGCAGTCATAATGCTGCGACCGAGAGAAATGGCAGCTGTGTCTCCGCAGACTTCGCCTGAATGGCATAATACACAGGCCACCTGCCGCGCCTCAAAGTAGATGCTGTCCATATGTCGGCGGATAGAAAAAGGCACCAAGTCAGAGGGAAAGCGGACCAATGCGGATTTAGCCACGTGCAAAGCCTGATCATGTCTTCCTGCGGCAGCAAGCGACTCCGCCAGCCTTATCATGGAAGCACGCTGATTGGCGGCTTCCCTCGACACATCGACACCGGGGTATGGAGCGCGGTCAAGGCCACCCCAGCGCATCTCAGGAAGCGCATCGAGAGCCTCGTCAAGAAGCACCAAAGTATCCGGAGCAAGCGGCATAAGTTTGCGGGAGAATAAAGCTTGAGATGTAAAGGGGAAGAAACCTACTAATTTGTTCTCTTGAAGTTGCTGGTGCCAATAAACGGGACGCGGATAGCGCGATGCAGCATTAGTGGCAACAATGTCGATCTCCGCCACTTCACGAAGTCCTGCAAGCGAGGAATCCCCTTTGCCCGGAACAGAGAGCAGGTCAAACACCCAAAAATCAGCAGAATCCTTGCCCATCACCAACCATCTGTTTTTAAAAGATGGAATCGGAGAGGAATCGGAGTACAAGCTTCGCAGAGCGTCAATAGCATATGCAGTGTCAGATAAAGCCGACGGGAAGCGGGTGATATTGTAATTACCAAATGCTATATCCCCTTCGGAAGCAGTCATCTTCACGCCTTCGTAGCCATAACGCGATGTCATCAGCTGGCGCACATACCAGTCACTCCCAAGATAAGCATTGCAGATAACAGCCACATCCCTTCGCACTCCCATCACTTCCTGGGCAAACCATAGAGGGAAAATATAGTTATCGCCATCTACGAATATTATAGCATCTTCATCAAGCGACTCAAGGAGATTTGTCGCGTAGTCAAGTGTGGCTGACCTATGACTACGGTCATGGTCGCGGTAATTCACGGCAAGCATCCGGAGCGGAACTGCACAAACAGCCGCAATCAACGCTGCCCTGATTATTTTTTTTCTTGCAGACTTAAGGATTAGGAGCATACCGAAACTTATCCAAATTGCAAAAGTCCAGAAACTTCCCATAAAGGAATAGTCACGTTCACGCGGTTGGCCGGAGGTCTGATTGAGATACAACACGATTGCAATCCCGGTCATAATGAAAAGAATCAGCGACACCCACGCGACATAGCCCATCCTTATTGCAATTCTCCGGCGTCTGACTCCCTTGAAAAGCCAGACAATGCCAATGACACCCAAAATGAAAGGGATAGACCAATAAACATTTCTGCCTGCATTATGAGAACCCAATTCGGAAGGCAGTTTCGATTGAGGTCCGAGCATATAATCATCGACCAAAGCAAAACCGGTGATAAAATTGCCATGATCTATTTCTCCGGTGGATGACACATCATTCTGGCGTCCGGCATAATTCCACATGAGATATCGGAAATACATGTATCCGATTTGATAGCCAAAAAGATACATCAGCGACTGAAGATAGGTGGGACGCATGGCATATTTGACGTCAGCGACACCTGCGACATTCTTGATAGGCACGGGGCGGCCGACAGAATCAAATGCTTCCGAGATACGCACCTGCACCATGTTGGAAGAATCCATACCGGTCCAATCCCGATATGCCATAATGTCTCCAGGCGAAGATGCGTAGATACGCGGCAGCCACATATCAAGTTCCGGAGTATAGCGTGGGGTGATACGATAACCTGAGACAATATAGCCGCGCGGCTTATCGACCGCCCGCTGTGAGATTCTTTCGTTGAGATCGCGGTCGGCATCAGTCAGGAATCTTGATCGGTCAGGAATATGTCCTCCACTTACCATAGGTCGCAAATCACGTCTACGAGGAGTCAATGCATTCCAAGAATAATCACGGATAGTGTCGCCGGAGTCATTTACAGAGACTCGCTCTATCCGCATGATACGGCTATAGGGAGTCCGTCCATAAAACAACGGAGACTCTCCATATTGGCGACGGTCAAGATAGTCTGTAAAGCGGAAAATATCTGAAGGATTCCCCTCGTTGATCGGAGGATTTGCCCACGCACGGATGGGAATGATAATAAAAACTGAAAATCCGGCCATTACAGCGGCCAGACACCACAGCCCCACTGATATGTGCCTATTATAGAGATTCGACAGAACAGCTCCGACGACAACTACGGCAAACGAAAAAAGCCAAAAAATCAGAGCACCTGACCAATACGGCATACCGAAGGAATTCACCGCTAACATGTCGGCCCACCCGGCTATTGCCACAGAGCCGGGCATCAAGCCTTTAAGAATAAACACGACGGCTGCACACCCTGCGAAAAAAGCAAATATGAGACGACGGCAATTATTTTTATTCGTATTTCTACTACTTCCTACCGCCATTATCATCAATATTGCCGGCAAAGCAAGAAGATTGAGCTGGTGTACACCTAAAGAGAAACCTATTACATACGCAAGAGCTACAAGCCACCGCGCTCGCGCAGACAAACTGAACGAGAAAGCCCATTTAAGAGCCATCCAGACCGTGAGAGAAGAAAAGAAAAGTGACATTGCATACACTTCAGCCTCAACTGCGCTATACCAAGCTGAATCAGACCATGCAAAGCATAAAGAGCCGGCGAGTGAACTGACCGATATTGCAATCTTTCGCCAATTCCCACTCTTTTTTTTAGGCCATATCCAAAGCATAGCGGATATAGATACCGAACAAAGTATCATTACGGATAAAGCCGTAAAAAGGCCTGACATCATATTGACGACACGCACCTGCATAGCGGGATTGGGAAAGAAACAGGAGATGAATCGATGAGCAAGCGCCCATCCCGGATTACCGGGAGGATGCCCCACTTCGAGTCTTAAAGCCGTGATAAGATATTCAGGACAATCCCAGTATGAAGCTCCGGGATCTACAGTGAGCCAATAGACAGCAAGGGCTCCAAGGAAGGCAATATAAGGAGTCAGCCTGAATAATTGAGAATTAAGACTTGCTTTAGCTCGGGCGGAGCCAATTGAGAATTGAGAATCCTTTTTCATAAATGTCACATTCTCTTACGACACGCAAAGTGTGCGACCTTACAACTTTATTTTGTAATTCCCTTGTCGAGAAGGCGTCGCTTCACTTGCATGCGGATCCAAGTCGGAGTCATACCGACGAATAAGATAGCGAGACGGTTTAGAAGACCATTGATATATTGTTTTTTCCCTTTCAACATTGCATCTATGGCTTTTTCGGCAAACTTATCCGGCTTTGCGACAGCACCAATACCAACCGCTATCTTCATCAGGTTATCCGGCAGGCCAAAAAGAGATGTGGCTATTCCACCCGGCACGGCTGCTGTTGCAGACGCTCCATAGTCTTTCAGTTCGTAATGGAGCGCTCTGGTGAAAACACGTATATAAGCCTTGGTAGAAGCATACATGGCAAGACCAGGCATCGGCATCCAGCAGGACATTGACGACATGTTGAGTATATGTCCGCTACCCCGTTGCTTAAATCTTCGTGCGAAATAGAGTGAAATCATTGTAGTGGCACGAATATGGAGATCAATGAAGCAACGAATTTTCTCATCTGATGTGTCGGCAAGTTCACGGAAACTGAATATGCCGGCATTGTTTATGACGAAATCAGGCTCAACATCCTTAGTGCCAAGAAATGCCGCCAGCATCGACTCGGCATGAGGGTCGGTCAGGTCGAGAGTAAATGGCAACGCCTTGATTCCAAATTCATTTTCCAAAGCAAGAGCGGCATGACGCAAGGGATCAACCGTCACGCTGACCATAACGAGAGAACAACCTCGTCGTGCCAACACCCGACAGAATTCAATGCCGATGCCGCCGTCGGCTCCGGTCACAACCGCCCATTTTCCTGATAAAGTTTCCATTAAAGATTAATTATTAAAGATTAAAGATTAAATATTAAATAATTATCTTTAAAGTTATCCTTTTGAGCGGATTTTTTCAATTTCCTTTTGTATTTTAGGAGGAAGATTTGGAATGGTGCAATGGCAAGCCATCTCACGGCTGTACATTCGGGCTATGCAGTAATTGACGTGTTCGCATCCGCAATGATGCGCTGCCTCTGCAGCCAGCTTATTGACAAAGTCCGGTTCTCTGAGAAGCGCGCGCCCCATCTGCACAAAATCAAACCCTTCGGAAAGCGCCTTGTCCATGCTCTCGCCATCCACGACACCTCCGACATAAACGAGAGGGAGCTTAAGTTCTTTCCTGAAGATCTTGGCATCATCAAGGAAATAAAGAGGTTTGAATGGCTCCTTTGGTATCATGTATTTGCCCACCATCCTCACTCCATATTTCAGCCACCAAAGCTTCATATAGTGGGTCATGGTGTAGATGGGCATTTCTCCGCGCATCACATACATAGGGGCTTTGCTGACGAACCCGCCGCTAAGCACGATGGCATGAGCACCAAGATTCTCGATTTCCTTGGCTACCGTGAGACAATCGTCGATTTCAAGTCCACCCTTGAAACCATCGCGCATATTGGTCTTGACCAACACTCCCATATCGCTACCGGCAGCTTTCATCACCTCTTCCATACACATCCTCATGAAGCGCATACGAGAGTCGAGATTGCCACCGAATTCATCACGACGGTGATTTGTGTATGGTGAAAGAAATTGAGAAATGAGATATCCATGTCCGGCATGAACTTCCACGCAGTCAAATCCGGCATCGCGGGCCGTGCGCACTGCATCTCCAAAATCACGTGCCATCTGCTTGAGTTCATCTTTCTTCAAGCCCCGTACTATCGTTGGAGAATACAGATTGAATCCGGTGGATGCCCCCACGGGAATACCACCGGCGGTCTTGATGTGGGTCATATTGCCACAATGCCCTATCTGGATTGAAGCTTTTGCTCCGCGTGTGTGAATTCCGTCGGTGATTTCACGGAGAGAACCCACGATTTCAGGACGAAGCCATAGCTGTGTTTCAAAAGAGAGAGCAGACCGGTTGATGCCGGCGTAAGCCAACGTAGTCATACCTACTCCCCCATCTGCCACACTCCAATGATAGTCACGGAGCATTTCGGTAGGATTATTGTCTTTTCCCATTCCTTCGAAGGCCGCGCTGCGAATGGAGCGGTTGCGCAATTCCACGGGACCTATTTTCCCGGGCGTGAATAGTCTATCGTGGTTGATTACCATATGAATGGAATAATGTATTTTCTATTGAGTTTTGTAAATTCATCACCGAATTCTTCAACATATCTGCCATAAAGCGAGCGAGCCCGTGGAGCAAGATTGGCAAAAGTCCAAAGTGCGAATATCACTCCGGGGAGCGACCATGTGAGGACTGCATAGCCCACCCACTCAGTAAATTCGCCGAGATAATTGGCAGAAGTGACATAGCGGAACATCCCCCCTTTAGGGATATAGTGACGACGATCGCCGGGTCTGCGAAGATGACGTATGATATAATCAGATTGGATATTTATGCCCATTCCGAAGAAGAATATTATCGTCCCGATTATGAATTTAGGATTTGCGAGCCATGATGCGGGGTATGAACCGGCCGGGGATACATAAAATATCCATCCTCCGATGAGATAAGCATTTATGACATTGAAAATCACACCCATCAAGATGATCACCAATGGCATACAGTTTTTCCCTTTAATAAGAAAAGGGAATATAAATGACCGTTGAAAATAGTGGAGCATGAAAAGGGAAGCCATTATTGCCGGAGCAAGATCTCCACTTCGGGGAGAAAGCCACCAAAGCAGCCCCATGCAGATGAAAACCGGGGCCTCCATTATGACCCAACCAAGACGATTGCCTACCGTCGGGCCCCATTTGGGTGTATAGAACATGCCATAACCGGGAGTAATAAAGCGAAGTGCAATAAACACCACTACAGCAAGTACTATCATTGTATATTCCACTGCGTGGAACACTATAGGGTCGAAAATTCCGTTCATTTAGATAAGCAGAGTGTAAAAAATTGAAAAAGACTCTTACAAACCGCAAATTTACAAAAATTAAGCGACATTTGCAAAATGAAAGCTAATAAACAAGTAGCCAAAGAGAATTACAGGCTAAAAAACGGAAAAACAGAAGTGTCTAATATGCGATATATTATTGCAATTTCAGTAATGATACTTTCCATTCTGACTCCTTTTACATCATATGCCGAAGAGAGCACATTCACTCCGACAAGCCAACAAAATGGAGTGAGGACATCTACTGATGTGATAGCTGTAACTCTTCCTGCTACGGCCCTTATAGTCACACTTATAGAGCGAGATTGGAAAGGGCTGAAGCAGGGAGCATTGACGGCAGCTGTGACTGCCGGCGTGACAATTGGCCTGAAATATCTTGTCAAGGAGAATCGTCCGGATTTCAGCAACCGCCATTCTTTCCCATCCGGACATTCGGCAGTAACTTTTGCGGCAGCCACATATATAGGGAGGAGATATGGTTGGAAATGGAGCATTCCGGCATATGCCCTTTCGGCATATACAGCGTGGGGGCGGGTTTACGGAAAGAAACATCACTGGTGGGATGTAGCCGCCGGAGCCGCGATAGGGGCAGCAAGCGCGATGATCTTCACGCATCCTTATATGAAGAAACATGAAGTGGCGCTCGTGCCCGCAGTGAGCGAGACGAGCGCCGG
>CAMWJD010000080.1 GCA_947174515.1 uncultured Porphyromonadaceae bacterium | reverse complement strand
CTTATATATCATGTGTATTGTAGGGACGCACGGTCGGTGTATCCGCACGAATCAAGGATATTAATGTCACAAAAATAACAAATCAGACTGCATGCTTCGGGCAGTCTGATTTTAATTTATGTTAAGGGTCGCTCTCAAAAAAATCAGTCGGACGCAGACCTGGCTACTGTCCGCACAAAGCAAGCGTCTTGTCCATTATTCAAAATACTATAGTTGATGGCATTTACATCGAAAGTGAAATAATTGAAATCGATGCCACACGCTTCGGTAACAGAAGTTTCATTAGATTGTTCGCCATTCCCCGTAAGGAATGCATTATGCCCGGTTTTGGTACGCGACCAATAGATGGCACCCATTCGCCGATAGAGAAACTCCATCAAAGGGGCATATATCTGAAACGTTTGCACTCCACATGAGGCAGCCGGAAGAGGACGGTTGCATGAATATCGGAGAATACCCTTATTATTATTGTTCATTTGATCTTCTTTGGCATTTTTGCGATGCCCATATCCGGACCTTCCGATAGGGAAGAAAATATTTCGCGTGTTGAATTGGACATTCTCGTCATTAGGATTCCAATAATACGCGAATACTCCTCTCATTCCCTTTTTATTCTTATCGGGAGAAGTATCGTCACGATACCAACCATTCACCATGCCAAGAGAAGATTGTGTTTCGGTAGCTCCGTCAGCATACAGCACTCCATATCCAAACTCCACATACTTTGTCAGATAAAGCTGTTCAAAATCCCGCATGGTAGCAGCGTTTGATATCTCCATATCAGTTCCTGTGAAGTCAGGTTTAACATTGGCGCCGACACCGGTCCATGTGTTGTAGACAGTGTTGATATTCCCGTCAGACATAAGCACCCTAAGCGTCTGATGAGGAGTAAAACCTTCTCTTGACTGCTCATAGAAGATAGGGTTGCCTTCGGAGTCAGTATATATATTGCTGATAGATGAAATGCAATTATATGGATTGCCGAATTTAAACATAGAGCCTTCATCGCGCGGATCAGTTGCCATCACATTTCCCGCCGTCATATTGAAAGTATTCCAAACTGTGGCAGGTGCATTGGGATTTTCATACACTCTTCCACCTCCGCAGATGGCTTGCGGATCATAGCCCTGGCGTACGAAAATGAGGTGGGTGCAAGTATAGTTGTGATACTTGATACGGACAATGGCATTCTTATTGCCGGAGCCGCCCATACGATTAAACCTTATAGTAAAATCGATCTCACTTCGAGAAGAACCTGACACGCGCTGCTTGCCATCGAGCGTGATGAAGTTTTTATCTCCCAACACCTCAGCTATCCATGGTCCTCTTGATATAATTGACTTAAACTCGCCGTCGGCTCTTTCAGAAGTAAGGAACTTCAGATTCACATGAAACGGCTCGTTGTTGCCGTTTTTTCTATACACACCCTTTGGATTGACCACACGACGCACCTGAACCACATTGACCCTCGCCTCATAATTGCGGATTTCATTATGGTCATTCTTTTTCCACGCCTTAGCCGTCAACTTTACTTTAGCCACACGCTGATATCCTACAAATGGATTATTTCCGGTATATCCGGTCTGTTTCACCAATGCCTTCTCTCGTGTGAAAAGCGGAATGGATATATTGTAGATGCCATTTTCCTTCTTCACCGACAAGGCCTCCCTTTCCGTAAAGGAATCGGAAAGCTGAGCGTCTTTAATGATTGATCTTTTCCCAAGATTTTTTTTCTCCACCGGATTCCCTTCTGTATCAGTGCCCGCTTGCTCTCCATTATAATACTTCTCGGAGTTGGTCAAGACAGTGGAATTATATCCGCTCCAGCTGAACCCTATTCTTTTATCTGTGAGGATAGTCTCATCACTCGGAGCTCTCAAGGACAGGAATCCGTTGCAATTATTACGATTTTGGGGGTTGTTAAGATAAGGATAGCTCTCATCGCCGTCAGGGACAAAGGGATTTATCTCATAGTCCGGATCTGTAAGATTCAGGTCATTTCCCTCCGCAAAATCATCAAGATTGGTAGTCGGATACCAGGGATTTGTCTCGATCTCCGCATCCATATCCGCCACTTCCCAGTCATCATTTGGCACTGTGAATTCATAAGGAAGATAGGCATCATGATTGTAGACATAAGAGACATACCACGGGTTGGGGACCTTGAATCCTTCATCACGCGAGTAGTCGATATGCCAATGGTATTCATTAGCTGTACCGTTGAATGCAAGTGTCAGCTTATAGTGAAAATTCCTTTCAGCATCGAAATTATCAATTGCATTTTTGCCGATCATAAACCGATACTTCATATCGTGAGACTCAATCTCTCCATCTGCTTCCATCACATATCGGGCTGAGACTTCAATGTAAGTTCCGAATGGGACACCATCTTTCTCGTTATACCCTTCTTCCAGACCCCCTTGAGTCAGATTCGGCTTCGGACTACGGTCATAGTTCTCTTTTGTCCCCTGCAGATTTTCAAAGAAATAAAGACATTCTGAATTTTGGGTGTGAAGATTCTTTCTCGTAGTGCCGTCAGCATCCATGATATATGGAGTCTGACGCGATATGCGAGGCCACTCGTCGGCATAATTGCTTTCTCCAAATTCAATATACTGCTCATTGGATGCATCATCGGGGCGCTGAGTCAGATCTGAAATCGATTTGGCTCGGTTGTTGAAGTCTTCTCCATCTTCATCGTCAGAAATCGGGTTTCCGAATCCCAGAGTGCAGTCTTTTGCTATGTCATATATGCGGATATCCTTGATAAATATTGACACATTATCCCTAAGCCCCGAACCATCAAAATCTACAGTGATTTTAGAAGCGCACCGCCGCAGCCATGCATGTGGTTTCAGACCGGTCCGATCAATTGTCACAGTCTCAAACTTACTTCCTGCATGTGGCTTGATGTCTGATGTCGTAAAGAATCCCATCATCGCTCTATTGTTGGCATAATCGGAGTGGTCCCAGGTCGTCTTCAGCCCGCGAAGATCTTCGAGTGTAAAAGTTTCGACATCATCTATCTGATTCATGATTTTTGTCAGCGATGAAATCTTATTTCCATTCTCATCTTCCTTAATACTTATGGTCCCGCCGGGCATTGTCTGATACTCACCGTAGTTAGCCACTGCTACGATATAGTAAGTGCCATATGGAATCAGCAGAGGCAGGTCATCTACTTTTTTAGTATCCGATTCAGCTGTTGACCCATATGCGGCATCTTCATTCCCCCGATTTTCATCCGTGACAGCCGGATTCAGCACTTCCTTGAGATAGTCGGGAAGCAGACGGCCATCTTCGTCAAAAACGAGCAATGCGATATCAGAAAGAGTATTGAAGCCTCTTGCCGGCGCCACGTTGGATGCTCGGGTGAGGTTTCCCTCGGCAAACGGAGAGAAAGAAGTCTGCAGACTCACCATCGCCATCCCGTCATAACCCTCATGGCGCCTCAGATCCTCATCTACGCAACTCGATAGAATCAGAAGAATCCATGCTATGGACAAAAGAATTATTGACTTAACTTCTTTCATAATTGCATTTTTAATTGCCAATTGGATCACCGTTAAGATCTACAGTCTCACCGAGAAGCCCGGCAGATGTGATCTCTTGAAAACCAACCTCATTTCCGGCTGCGTCTTTTCTAATAATCCATCCGGAGAGGGTATCTTCATCCCATGACTCAACTTCATAATATCGGATAATCTGGTCCTCTTCACCGAAATTTGTCACTATCCTGAGAAGCATATTATTCTGCTCAGGATGCATCACTATAGAGTTATGATTGACAAAGTGGTGGATCCGGCGGAATCCAAAAATATCCTTGTAGTATTTTTCCGATTGGTTATTGCCGAAAGGCGCTTCCACCAATCTTGCGCTGCAATGCAGCGTGTTGTCATTTGAACCAAAATTCGAAAGCACATGGCAACCGATACGGTCTTTCACCCACACCACGGCATTCGACATGCTTCCATCTTCGCCTACCACGATTGCATAATAATCGCCCGGCTCAAGTTGGATTTCACTGCCTCCCTCCAAGATATTTCCATCTGCATCTACTTCTTTCGGAACCTTATGGTTGGGATTATCATCAGCAAGAAAATCTATGAAATATTTTGGATAAGTCATTACTGTATCCCCTTTTTCATCAAAAACGATATTGTCGTTTTCATCTCTTTTCGGAATCTGCAACACCATAAGATCTCCGCTGTCGTCACGCTGCAGTCCGAATTCAAATCTCACCTTATGCTCCGAAAAGGGCTGTATGTTGACTAAAGCTCCATCAACCCCGATCTTAAATCGGTATATATTGTTGCGTTCTATATCCGGCGCATCACCGGGAAGTCCGTCAGAAGTAAAATAGAACTCCCTTATCAGACTGTCATCATTGGAATCATCACTTTCGCCAAAGCCCATCGACTTCATCTTCACACGAATCGAGGCCGGGTCGGCGGCATCCTTGTTGCGGTATTCCGGCACGTATGCCACCCATTTCTCCATAGTGACAGACCCATCCTCATGCACGATCCGATCATTGATTTTAGTAAAGCCGAGCGGAAGTGCCACCGCGTCATTGTCATCACCAACCAGATGGACACCTTTCATATAGTTTTCCTGCCATCCATACAGTGGCGAATAATAGTCGGTGCAATCAAATTCCCAATCGTTGCCGGCACGATAAGGAGCTGCATAGCCTGCTCGGTTTATCCTTGACATCTCCACTGCGTCAAATGAGAGATGGGGATTATCAAGCACCACTTCCACTTTGGCCAGTGCGCGAATGAGGGGAATCGGATATTGAGTAAGGTCGATTCTGGATCCCGCCTTCACATTGCCGTCATTATCCAAATAAGATCTGTGCGTCTGAGTCAGATCGAATGAGCACACTCCATAGAAAGGCATCAGCCTTCCTTTCCCAAGCCACTGAGCATCATTTTCAGGTGTGGTCAAAGCATCAAACCGTGACCCCGCATGTGTGGTCAGATCTTCGATCGTCGTGATTCCTTTTACAAGGATAAAAGCATCGGAATCTGCAGGATCATCAATCTCGACAGGATATGTCTGCCAATTGGCGAGGACCACAATCTTGAATTTGGTCCCAAGCTCAGGCAGCAATCTTCCGCTTAAGATTATGCCACGGTCTACCACGACATAATCATCAGCCAATGAAGACTGAATGGCAGGCTTGAAAGAATCTATAAAGGTATTGTCCGAGCTATCGAAAAAATATATCGCTATGTTATCATGATCGATATCGATGTAATTCTCATATCCGATACCATCTTCAAAATCTTCGCCCTGAAAAGAATTTCTGGTGTCTATACCTAAGAAAACAGACATGGTGGGCGACTCACCCTCAGGTTCCTCATCAAGATAAATGCCATTATCGTAGATGCATGAGGAAAGACCGAAAGCAAGCAACCCGAAAACCCAAAGCTGTATTTCTTTAAAATTCATCTCAGTGAACGGAAGACTCGTTTTTGACAACACGCCAGGAATTGATATAAATTACAGTCTTAATCCAACTTCCTGATTCATCAAGGAAAAATGTCATGGGATAATCATCCTGCCGATCAAGATAATCCTGATCGCTCATAGGGCTAATACCATCTTCGGAATAGTAATTGCCCTTTACAAGCAGCAGATAGTCGATCAAGGGAATTGACAGGATTTTTGCACCCGTATGGTGGTTGTAAACTGAAAGGAACACTTTCTCGTTTCGGTCTGCAATCAATCTTCCTACTGTCAATTCAGCCACTACCGCACTCACGCTTGTCTGAGCGCGAGCATCTTGCTTAGGTTGATCTTCCGGGTGGAAAGATGCCACGCCCCCTTTTATGCTCCATGGATGATAAGTGATTTCTTCATCCGGCAGAAGGTCATTGTTATGATCATATAGTCCGTTGGCATCTCCGATAAAGATGTCATAGTCGTCAGGATTCATCTCTTCGCCCGACATATGCTGAAGCGTGACCCGAATCACATTTGTGTCTTTGGTCAGTTTCAGAGTGTGCACGTGAGTCCCTTCATCCTGTGTCATGTCGACATCGTCAAGTCGGCCATGGAATAGCCGCCCAAGATCTTTGCGGATATGATGGCTGCCATCTTGAGCTTCGATTTCTCTGTCGATGCGGCAGATGTGATGATGGATTTCAGGAGCGGCCACTCCCTCCGGATTGATGTTGAAATGAGGAGTATCCACGACGCCGCACCAGGCAAGAAGGTTGTAATGGCCCATGGGGATATCTCGGAGTTCTATAGAAAAATCTTGTGATTCCTCTGCTTTCACGTGGCGTGCGACAGAAGTGACGAGATGACCATCCTCATCAAACACAAAGAGAGTGACTGATGGGACTTCCGCATGGAAGGCATCAGCAAACTTCATATTCTTGTCGTAGACAAAACGGACGACGTGCACGGGGTCGCAATCCCCCTCTTCTTCAAAGAATGAGGGATTGCAACCTTGAATAAGTGTCATTGTCATCAGAATTGATAAGACACGAATAGTATTATGAAAGGTCAGGTATCTCATAAATTATTGGTCCTTAATGGATCGTAGCATTGTTTGTCACTATACGCCAGGGAAGGATATTGATCTTTGCCTTTATATAGCTCGGACGCTCGTCGTTAGGATGTTGAGGATGAATAGGCTTTTTAGGATTGATCACCGGAGTTCCGAGTCCATAGACTCCGGTAAGCGTGATATTATATACATGATTTCGCACCACACCATAGAGGAAGTCGGAAGTGCCGTTGCCGACAAGGCCGTTGAAGCCCTGGTGGCGGATAATGGTATAGAAGTAAGTACGTCCTTCTTTCCAATACATGATTCGGTTGGTGTTGATTCTATCCAATGTAGCCTGTTTTGTGGCATCAATGACTTTTTGCACATATGAATTCAATTCATCAACGCCGTTGACTTCCGGATATCCGGTGATTTGAGGCTTCTGGACGCCATCTTTAGTAAATACGCTGGCAATCCAATCTTCAATTCCGAATTCGTCTTCAGGTGTATACTCGGCAATATCAAGTTTAAAATCATCGGCCTTATAACCATTCTCAGCGGTGTATGCATTATTGACACACGAGTTGATTGCCGTCAGCTGATCATCTGTCAAAGTCACATTCTCCACATTGATCAATGCATTAGTCCATTCAATATTTCTGATGTCTCTATTGATAAGATTTGCCACGTGTGCCTTAAAGTCATCAGCCAGCAGATAGTCTGCTCCGAACATCACCAGATCAAGAGGTTTTTCCTGCTTTTCGCCGTCCTTATATTCGTAGAGTGTAGCGGATACCATCACTTTGGTATTGAGCGAGCGACCTTCATTAGCCGTAATCGGTTTGAAGTCTTGTGTGTTAGGATGGATATACTGAGTGAACTTGGAATCGCCACGTTCCGATGCTTGATTCCAAGAGAGATACTTCATGGATGTTTCATCGAGGAATGCGGTGGACGCCCAGTAGCTTCGTTTATTGGCCGGATCATTCCATTGGAAGGCTTTATAATCGGTAGCATTTTGGTCGTAACCAACCTCATCTATATTGAGCGGTTTCACAAGAGCTGTCTTAGGTGCAAGCACATTTAGCACCATTCCCTCGATTTCCGGACGCACTACGATATCTCTTGAAGTGCCGTTGACATGGTCAAATAGAGTGATGGTCTTGATTTTAGTATTATTGTCATCTGCCACATAGTAGTCGTCCATTTTAAATTCTGGCTTTTCAACCACTACTTTAGCAAGTGCGCGCTCTACAAAGACATTAACATATTTCTTCTCTCCTCTCTGAATCAGATTATCGATATCATTTCTTTGAGATGCGGAATAAATATTTTCGGCGGTGATAGGGATAACATCGACTCTTTTGGATTCTACAGGAACCTGAGTGCTGTTTTCCATATCAAAATAGATACTGTTTGACATCAATTGTCCGGATCCGTCAGATTTGACCGCTTGAACATAATCATATGTGCGGCTAAGGTAGTCGGAAATAGTATTGATTTGAGACTTGAGAAGGTTGGCGTTGGCTGTCGGAGAGTTAAGTGCGACTCCGATCTTGCTGTATTTGAGGCCGGACTTAAGTCTGATTTCGATAATTCCGTAGTTGGTGATGTTGGGGTTCAGCGACGGTTTGGCCGGATCTTCAAATTTTGGATTCTCTTCCATCTGAACTTCAATGCAGTTGCCTGCTTCATCGAAGAAGAAGAACACAATATTATCGATTTTGCTTTCATCAGATGTTCCGTCATCAAAACCATCCTGGGTCGCACGGCTTCCGGAAGCCGGCAATTCAATGGCTACAGACATGAAGTTTTCTCCCAGTGTCGCGGTAGACGAGTCATCGCCTCCATCGGCAGGAATATCATTGGTACAAGCCGCGAGTATCGCTACTCCGACCAGACCCATGAAAATCTTTTTGAGATTAGAAAGTTTCATCATTAGTTGAATTATTTATTGTTGTTATTATATTTCGTATTGTTAATTCATCATTCGATGTAAATTCTGTTGAATTTTTCAGCCTCGTGTTCCCTGATGGCCTCAATCTCTTGCAGCAGCAGCTTAGCCTGCGGCATTGACGGTATCGATTTCAGGAGATCTGTGGCCTTGTCATAGTCTTCTTGGGAATAGGCAAGCACAGCGCCGGCATAAACTGCATTTTCGGAATCTCCGGCTCTCGCGAGATATTTTTCGGCAGATGCGAAATC
Organism: uncultured Porphyromonadaceae bacterium; assembly: GCA_947174515.1. GTDB lineage: Bacteria > Bacteroidota > Bacteroidia > Bacteroidales > Muribaculaceae > Lepagella. The sequence continues at coordinate 2,425 of CAMWJD010000080.1, read as the reverse complement.
CTTTCGTTTCAAGGCTGCTGCCGCTGCGTTGATGGCGGCGGAAGCATCGTCGGGATACATGCGCGCGGCTGTCTCAAACACCTCATAATATTCATCGCTTCCCGGAATGTAGGAATTAGCTAAAAGATGAAATTCCCTAAGGGTAAGTCTGTTAGGCTTGGTAGCCATCACTTCGCGTATTTTATCTACATCATCCACAGGTTTCACTTCATATGTGATGCGATATTCAGTATGCCGCAACGCCGGATAGAAATTGTCAAGCATAAATTTGTACTCTTTAGGAAATTTTTGCTTGATCATGGCTTCTTTTGGATCGGGAGCAATATCTGAATCAATTATCTCAAGGATTTCTGTCTTGTGGTCGATGTTTGAAGCATCGACTAATTTTCTCAGTCCTCCCCAGTCTTCCGGTTCAAAATCTGTGGATAATATTTCGGGATCAAAATTATAGAGCTGCCTCAGGTGTTCTTTTAAGGCTGCCGTTCGCCCTATTGCAAGATCCCTATTGTGTGCATAAGGGCTTTCGGGAGATGCGAAGCCTTTCAGCCATACGCCCGTGATGCTGACATCCTTGTCATTGAGCACTGTGTCAATAGATTCTTGAATCTTAAGAAGCTCACGCGGGTTTCGCCGATAATCGGGATTTATATCGGTTTTATTGACTACAAAATCAATGTATGCCGCTCCTTCAAGCGATTCCACTACGGGCGCTACGTCGATTGAACTGAAATCGGTAATATTGATTTCAGGCTCCGTTACTACGGAATTGGATGCCACCGGATCCGTTTTCTCATCAAGCAGGCAATTGGTGCAGCCGAAGAGCCGACGACGAATCAGGAGCCTTGATGAGTCCATCCACGTTTGGAAAGGTACGGATGCCAGGTAGTCGTAGTATGCCGGATGATCTGAATTTTCAAATACTGTTTCTTCAGCAGAGGACAGGGGTACCCGGTCATTGCGGAGATAATTGATGTAGCGTAAGCGTCCATAGATACCTACTGAGGGGAGAAGCAGGGTATCGCTTTCGCCGACAATCATGGGCGTGATGATCTGGGCGCGTGATGACTGCACTTTGACAGGGAGTAGGTCAAGATTCATATCCACCACCATGAAGTCGCCGTGGCGATCAAACGTGAGGCTGTCGATTGCCAACGGAGAAATACCCTTAGCGCTAAGAGTAATATTTGTGGCAAGGAGAGCCACTCCTAATATAAGCTTGGTTTTCATTATGATGGATAATTAGAAAACATATTCAAGATTGACTGCTATTTTAGTGGGACCAAAATAGTTGTGCGTTGCATTTTCTTTAATTTTCTTTCCACATCCGGCGCATCGGAATTGGTCGTATCGGGTGTATGACCATCCGATGCCAAGTTCCGCCTCAATGTTCCAATGCTCGTGCAAGACCCAGGCGTATCCGTAAGCGATGCCGGCTCCGGCAAACCATCCTTGGAAACGGCTGTCTTTTATCTTTTTGAAGTCAGTGCCAAGCATTGAGAATGGAATGTTGATTCCTCCGACATTATATTGCCCTCCCATGAGATGCGCACCTAAAAAATGACCTGAAAAGCGGTCGCAAAGCCAATAGCGGGCCTCCGGCTCAACAGCCCAGTGACGCCATTGACGGTTGTCCGAGAGCTTCCACAGATTGCATTGTCCGGAGATGTCAAGTGTCCATTTTGGTGCTATCGCAAGTTCTAAAGCAAGATTAGGATTTAGAAAACCATCGCTGAGAAGATTTGTCTTTAATGCGGCTTTCTGGCCTAATATTGGGAAAGCAATAGTAAAAACAAATATCACTGCTACAGCTACTCGCTTGAATGTCAGAGTGATTTTAGCATACATAGACAAAAATTGCTACCTGATGGAAAAGTCTTTTAATTAAACGAAAATCAACATTTTGTCCCCGATCGCATATTGGGGGCTCAAAGTTAGTTAAAAAAGTTTATATTAACAACAAATAGGGGCAAATTGTTGTGGATTTAACATTTTTTGCATCGTTGGGAGTGAGAAGCGCAGATAAGTCAAAATTATAGCGCGCCGCAGTGCAGAAAAAATTAGTTGAAATATCAAGATTATTCAAAATTTTTTATTACCTTTGCATCCGATTTCCGAAGGAATTTCAGAAGTGGAAAAATTTGGCTGCTTGCAACCACTGAAAAAAATGCTAAAACTGCATATAGGGACTGCCCTTAATCCGGCGGATTCCGATTGTTTAGGCATTTGGCGCGCAAGCCCATTTGTCTTTTTTTTATTCCCTTTCGGGCATCAAAATTAATACAAATTCAAAATTCTCAATTCAAAAAAAGTTCTCAATTCAAAAAAGTTCTCAATTCAAAATAATTCTAAATTCTAAATTCTACATTCTACATTCTAAATTAAAATATATGAGCTACTTATTCACATCCGAATCAGTTTCAGAAGG
>CAMWJD010000079.1 GCA_947174515.1 uncultured Porphyromonadaceae bacterium | reverse complement strand
TGCTCGAAAACCTGACGAAATATTAATAAAAAAATAAGTTTAAACAACTTCAATGTGAAATTTTGGTCAAATTAGGACAAATGAAGTTTTTTTCAGCAAATTATTGTTTATATTTTGGAACATTTTACTAATTTTGCATCACAATGTGCAATGGCACGATCACGTAAACCCAAAATATGAAGAGATTCCGCTATATATTATTATTGCTGATTTCCATTTTATCTGCCGGGACTTTCAACATCCGGGCTGATGAGGGAGAGTTCTCTCCTGACTTTGAGTCAGTAGTATTCATCCCTAAAGGACAATGGATCACAGGAGTAAGCGTGTCTTATAGCCAGACTACTCAAAATAACTATCAGTTTTTAGTGCTTCAAGGAGTTACAGGCGACACCTATTCTTTCAAGGTCTCCCCCATGCTAATGTATTCTTTCAAAGCCGATGTGGCTGCCGGCGGCAAATTCGGATACAACCGCAATCTCACAAAACTTGAAAAAGCTGAGATAGTGCTTGATCCGGACATGAGCTTTGACGTGGATCATCTATACCGTCTTGCCCATAACTACTACGGTATGGCAGTATTAAGAAACTATTTCTCACTTGGGAAATCAAAAAGATTCGGCATTTTCACTGAAGTCCAGCTTGAAATGGGAGGCGGACAGGCAAAACTTATGACAGGACTGGGAGAAGACCTTACAGGCAATTATGAACGCAACTTCAATCTTGGTATCGGTGTCGCTCCGGGCATGTCTGTCTTCCTAAACAATTTCGCAGCCCTCGAAGTCAACATTGGTGTGCTCGGCTTCAATTACAATCATACCAAGACCATCACCGACCAGATATACGTAGCTAACAGAAATACAAAATCCGCCATTTTCCGAGTAAATCTTTTCTCGATTACTTTTGGAGTGGCATTCTATTTATAAGCATGAAGACAAGAGCCAGACATATACTGACAATGACGGCATCTGCATTGACTCTGCTCTATTCGCAAAGCGCATTCGCCGCAAACGTGGCTGCTCATGCTCATGCTCCGGCCAATGTCGATCCTGAAAAAGCTGACACTCTCGTGTATTCAGCCACCAAATCACTCATCGAATCTTTCGGCGAGCTGTCAAGAACTGCAAGCAAACTCTCCGAGACCGCGCTGAAACTTCTTGAGGCTCAAGAAAGCCTTGAGGGAAAAAGAGCCGGATCCGATAATCCTAAAAAATCAGCATCTTCTCCTGATAAATCAGAGCATCATAGCAATACAGATACACTGAAAGAAGTTGCAGAAGAATTTGTATCAATATCCGACTGTTTTAATTCCTCTCCGGTTCAAGATACGATGCCGACCAACGGACAAGTCATTCCGGCTTCGGATAAATCATCTCATGATGATGTCAATGCGCATGAAGAAAAATATGCCGGATCTAAAGTTTATATCAGTGATGAAGTGACCGAGTCCGTAGATACCAATTCTTCAGTGTGGTTCCTCCCGGAAGAACCACGCGAGGGCGGGAAATATGTATGGGTTCCAGACGCCAACGCTTCTGAGGTGGAAGCAGTGCTTGCAGGAGAATCCACAATCCCCCTCAAGTTCGACATCAATGAAAAGGTGCTATGGCACGGGGATTCCATTCATATGGCTATCCCAACAAAAAGACTCGGAAGATTTGACAGAAAACTCTACAACTGGCTAATTTATCCCAAGGGGCTTTGGCATATAGGACTGACTGCAAACTACGGTCAACTAAGCACTGATGACAATGAATTCCTGTCTTTGATCAAAGATGTAGACCTCAAAGGCAAAATCTACAGCATCAAGCCATCAGTAAGCTATTTCCTGCGCCATAATATTTGTGTCGGCCTGCGACTTGCCTTCACCAAGGGTGAGATGGGGATCAATTCCTTCAAAGTGGACATTGATGATGACATGGGATTCAATCTTCATGACATAAAGTACAGTTCCGACTCATATTCCGCCGCCATTTTCGCCCAACAGTATTTTGGACTATCGAGACGCGGACGGTTTGCAGTGTACAATGAAGCTGAACTTTCATATGGCACAGGAAGTTCTCATTTCATACGTCCTTTTGACGGAGTGATAAAAGACACCCGGACCAAGACTCAGAATTTCAACATCACATATTCGCCCGGTATCAGCATCATGATGATGAAAAATGCTGCTTTCAATCTATCTTTCGGCGTATTCGGCTTCCATCTTAAGAGTGAAAAACAATGGGAAGATGGCGAGGAAACAGGACGACGCACCACAAGTGGCATCAACTTCCGTTTTAACCTTTTCAACATAAATTTCGGTGTTGCTATCATTATCTGAAAATCTGAAAAACACATGAAGAAGAATTTAACCAACATTTTGACTCATCTTTCGGGATTATTGGTAATCGCGGGGACCGGATGCATAAAAAACGACCTTCCATATCCCAAGATCCCTCAGAATATACTTTCCATCGAAGCCAAAGGGGAACTTTCGCCGGCTAATATCGACTCCACTGACTATTCCGTCAAGCTTTTCCTTGATGAAGAAGTGGATATCGAAGGTGTCGAATTCTCAAAATTCACCTATTCACCGGATGCAGAATGCAATAAGAATCTTCTTGAAGGCACATGGGATCTCTCCACTCCGCTGACTGTGGAACTGACGCTCTATCAGAGTTACAAATGGGTTATTTCAGCAGAACAAAACATTGAATATTACTTCACTGTAGCCGGCCAGATCGGAGAGACAGTGATCGATGCCGTAGGACACAGAATAATCGTGAATGTTCCGGAAAAGGCCGACCTGTCAAATTTGGAAGTGACTTCAATCAAACTTGGCCCCCGGAATATCACCACACTCGTGCCGGAGTGCAGGATAGGTTCAAAAATCAATCTTTCAACTCCGCTGAATATTGATGCAAACGCATGGGGGCGTACTGAAGAATGGACTATCTTCGCACAAAAGACTCAGCAGGTGGTGTCAACGTCAGCAGTCGACCCTTGGAGCATGGTGATATGGGCTTATGGTGAAGGTCCGGCAGACGCAGTAAACTATTTCGAATATCGTGAAGAGGGTACCACCACATGGATCCGCGTACCGGATGCCGACACCACAAATAAGGACGGAGCCTTCAACTGCTGCATCAAGCATCTTAAACCACTGACCGGATATACCGTCAGAGCATGCAGCGGCGATGACAAAGGAGATGAAATCACCGTCACCACTCAAGCCACCCAGGATCTGCCAAATGGAGATTTCGAACAATGGTGGCTTAATGGAAAGATCTGGTGTCCGTGGGATGAAGGTGCTGAACAATGGGAAGAAGGCAGCAGATTCTGGGACACGGGCAACACAGGCGCCGCGACCCTTGGAGAAAGCAATGTGAAACCTTCCGATTATGTACCCGCCGGTCTGTCCGGAAAGTCAGCTGAACTAAAAACGGAATTCAAGGGAATTGCAGGTATCGGGAAACTGGCGGCAGGATCCATCTTCACAGGCTCTTTCAAAAAAGTGGATGGCACCAACGGTATCCTTGACTTCGGAAGAAAATGGAATCTCCGGCCCACTAAATTGCGCGGCTATTACCAATATACAACCGGAGATATCAATTATGCAAGCGCAGAATTATCCGTTTTGAAAGGACGGCCGGACACATGCCATATTTATGTTGCCGTCACCGACTGGACAGCGCCTTATGAAATCAGGACAAATCCCAAAACGCGACAGCTCTTCGACAAGAACGCCGACTACATAATAGGATACGGAGAACTTTGCCGGGGCACTTCGATGCAGTCATATGAGGAATTTGAAATTAAACTTGATTACCGTAACACCTCTATCATTCCCGGCTACATCATGATTACGTGCGCCTCATCAAAGTATGGCGATTACTTTACGGGCTCCTCATCCTCAGTCTTATACGTAGACCAGCTTTCGCTTGAATACGATTACTAAAATATACCGGATTATATCTGACAGGGCGCACGCACATGTGCGTCCTGCTTTTATTTATTTTTGATTTTTCTTGCTTTTTCTTTATTTTTTGATTAACTTTGACTTTCAAATTTGTTTATCATTATGATATAGATCATTCCGACAAAAAAATAACATTATATAATATGAAAAAGACAAAACTCTTCAAAATGGCAATCGCAGCCGTTGCCATCTCTTTCTCTTCCTGCACTTCCCTTGCAGGCACATCATCTGCTTCATCTCCCGATATTAAAGATATCCTCGGAAGCGCCGGCAGTGCGCTTGGTGGCGCCGGAGGCGCGTTAGGCAACGTTCTTGAAGGCGTCTTCACAAAATCTGACCTTACCGTCGCAGACCTTGCAGGAGAATGGACCGCCACCGGGTCGGCAGTCTCATTTCAAAGCGACAACTTCCTTAAGAAAGCCGGCGGGTCAGCCGCAGCAGGTGCAATTGAGAACCAACTTGACGCCTACTATAAAAAATTCGGACTTACCGGAGCCGTGCTGAAGGTGGACGAGGATGGCAATTTCACTCTCACCATCAAGAAGCTCCCGCTGAAAGGGACCATCTCAGTGAAAGATAAAGGAGTGTTCACTTTCAATTTCACCGCTATGAGCGCAGTGAAACTCGGAAGCATGACTACATATGTGGAGAAAACGCCATCAGGCCTGAATGTGATGTTTGATGCTGACAAAATCAAACAACTGATGAGCTTTGCCGCTACCTTGAGTGGAAGCAAGATGGTGTCTACCGCCGATCAGCTCCTTAAACAATATGACGGAATCTGCATCGGATTCAAGATGACCGGACAAAGCGCCAAGTCTACAACCGGCAATTCGGCTGCAGACGCTGCTGTAGACGCACTGAAAGGTATATTCGGCAAATAATTCTAAAAAATCCTAATTACCGATGTTCTCAGGAATTGTAGAAGAAGCGGCAAAAGTGGTCCGCATAGAAAAAGAGGGCAGTAACCTCCATCTGACAATGAAATGTTCGTTTGTGGAGCAACTGAAGATTGATCAATCAATTGCACACAACGGTGTCTGTCTGACAGTGGTGAGTCTCAATCCCGACGGCACCTATACGGTAACCGCGATTCAAGAGACCTTGGACCGATCAAACCTCGGCGATCTGAAACCCGGCTCATTAGTCAATATCGAACGCTCCATGAAGATCGACGGACGACTTGACGGACACATAGTGCAAGGACATGTCGATACGACAGCCATATGCACCGGTGTAGAACCGCTTGAAGGAAGCTGGTATTATTCTTTCAAATATGATTTCAAACCGGAACTCGCGGCAAAAGGATATGTGACCGTAGAGAAAGGATCGATCACAGTCAACGGAGTATCCCTTACCGTTTGCGACTCCGATGCCGATAATTTCAGGGTGGCAATAATACCCTATACCCATGATCATACCAACTTCAAAGAGATCAAAGAAGGAACAAAAGTCAATCTGGAATTCGACATCATCGGTAAATACATAGCCCGTATTTCCGCACTCTCGGATAAAGATTAAAGATTAAATATTAAATATTAAATATTTAACACCTTATTCCTCATGAAAGCGATCAATCTTCCTCCGGATTCTTCAGGAAATCCACTCCCATCACGCGTAAGACGCCCTTCGAGACTCTATACGCTGCTGGGGGGCAACGGAAGCGGAAAATCGCTTTTCATGCATGAGATAGCCAAATTAAACAAAGCTGATGCATATACAGTATCAGCAGTCACAGGAGGCATGCCGGCTACTGTCACCGGTTCCCTATCCAATCTTATGGCCGTGCTTTCTCTTGAAGAAGAGAAAGTGCGGTTTAATTTTCTTAAAACCACGTGGGAAGAGACTTTTCCGGGTAATAAAATCGATATTATAAATGGGAAAGCCAGAATCCGGAACCGTTCGGGCAAAGACTCTATCGGCATCAGAAATCTCAGTCGGGGTGAAAAAGCCGCCCTTTATTATCTTGCCGCTACAATACTTGCTCCGGAAGAGGCTCTGATTCTTGTAGACTCCCCTACACTCTTCCTGCATCCGACGGCAGTCGGAATCTTATGGGACCGGATAGAAAGAATACGTTCGGACTGCCGGTTTGTATATGACACTTATGACGCAAATTTCGCTTCAGGACAAGCCCGGCGCACTGCCATCTGGATAAAGGATTATAGTGCTTCCGACCATTCATGGCGCTATCAGATTATTTCAGACGGAGAATTGCCCGATGATGTTTTTCTGCAGATGATGGGTAGCCGCCGTCCGATTCTATTTACGGAAGGAGATGTTTCCCACAGCATCGACATGAGACTATACAGTGTGGTGTTTCCTGAATTTACGGTCAAGCCGCTCGGCAGCTGCGACAAAGTGATCGAATCCACCCGCACCATGCAATCACTGAAAAGCATGCACCGAATCGAAAGCTACGGCCTCGTAGACCGTGACCGTCGCAGCGATCAGGAAGTGGAATATCTCAGAGCAAAAAACATTCTCGTGCCGGAAGTGGCTGAAATTGAAAATATCTTCCTATCCCCGGGAGTGGTCCAGACCATGGCGGAAATACGCGGACGCAATCCTAAAAAAGTGCTCAAGAGCGTCAGGCAGGAAGTCATGCATAAGTTTGAGGAAATGCTTGAAAACCAAGCTCTCCAGCATACCCGCCACAGAATGAAGAGAGACGTGGAAAGAAAAATTGACGCCCGCTTCACATGCATCACCGCTCTTGAACTCCACATTAAAAGTCTGATCAAGAAACTTAAACCACGCGAGACCTACGATCATATTCTCGCAGAATTCCGAAAGATGGCTCGCGGGGGTGACTATGAGGGGGTGCTCAGAGTGTTCAACCACAAGCCGATGTTCACAAGCAGCGGCGTTGCGAAAAGCCTGGGATTCTCAAATATCGACGATTACGTGACAGGAGTGATCGCCACCATGAAGCACCATGATGATGACGCGGAGCGCCTGAGGCAAGAAATCCGCAAACTCTTCAGCTGACTGCAACAAGGACTCCCTCATAAGCGTTCTAATTATAAAAAGCATCTCCAATAAGTTTAAATTATCCCAATTAAAAACAACTAACCTTCACTTATATGCCCCGCAAGAAAAAACAACTCGAGATTCTTCGCAACGACCCTTGGCTCGAACCTTTTGAAGATGCCATCACAGGGCGCCACGAAGACGTGATCAAAAAACTCAAAGACATTACTTCCGGATCCAATGGTTCGCTGTCTGATTTTGCAAATGCTTATAAATATTTCGGTTTGCACCGCGAGAATGACGGCAGTTGGATTTTCCGCGAATTCGCACCCAATGCAACATCGATCCACCTCATAGGCACTTTCGACGATTGGAAACTCAACGATGATTATAAACTCTCCCGCCTTGAAAACGGCACATGGGAAATAAAACTTCCCGCTGAAAAACTTCATGACGGAGACCTCTACAAGATGTTCGTGACATGGGACGGAGGACAGGGTGAACGAATCCCGGCATATGCCACTCGAGTAGTGCAGGACGAACAGACAAAAATCTTCAGCGCGCAAGTTTATGCTCCCGAGAAGCCTTATGAGTTCCGGATCAATGATTTTGCTCCCGACACCAAGCCCCTTTTGATTTATGAATGTCATATAGGTATGGCTCAGCAAGAGGAAAAGGTAGGCTCATACGAGGAATTCCGAACTAAAATCCTCCCCCGAATAGCAGCAGACGGATACAATGCTATCCAAATAATGGCTATACAGGAACATCCCTATTACGGATCTTTCGGATATCACGTGAGCAGTTTCTATGCTGCGTCAAGCCGCTTCGGCACTCCCGACGATCTCAAGCGGCTCATCGACGATGCCCATGAGCTTGGAATAGCCGTGATTATGGACATAGTACACAGCCACGCTGTCAAGAATGAAGTGGAGGGACTCGGACGTCTCGATGGAAGCTACGACCTTTATTTCAATCAAGGAGACCGCAGGGAGCATCCGGCATGGGATTCTCTTCTGTTTGACTACGGAAAGAATGAAGTATTGCATTTCCTGCTTAGCAACTGCAAATTCTGGCAAGAAGAATACAGATTCGACGGTTTCCGATTCGATGGCGTGACTTCAATGCTTTACTACGATCATGGTCTTGGAAAAGCTTTCGGAGGATATCCGGACTATTATGACGGAAATCAAGACACAAATGCCATCGTCTATCTTACTCTTGCCAACCTTCTCATTCATGAAGTCAATCCAAATGCGATCACTATTGCCGAGGAAATGAGCGGAATGCCGGGACTCGCTGTCAAGTTTAAAGACGGCGGCATAGGCTTCGACTATCGTATGGCTATGGGAATCCCCGACTATTGGATCAAGATGATCAAGGAAAAGAAAGACGAAGATTGGCACCCTACTTCCATCTACTGGGAACTCACCAACCGACGCGCTGATGAAAAGACCATCTCATACTGCGAAAGCCACGACCAGGCTCTCGTAGGCGACAAGACAATCATTTTCCGCCTTATCGATAAGGAAATGTATTGGCATATGATGGACGGTGACAACGATTTCACGGTGGAACGCGGCATGGCACTCCACAAGATGATACGCCTCGTCACTCTCGCAAGCATCAACGGTGGCTATCTCAACTTCATGGGCAATGAGTTCGGTCATCCCGAATGGATAGACTTCCCTCGCGAAGGCAACGGATGGAGCTACAAGTATGCCCGTCGCCAATGGGATCTCGTAGATCGCGAAGACCTGAAATATAAATACCTGAACCGATTCGACAATGCAATGGTCGGCATTGTGGAAAAGCAATATAATTTTCAAGCAAAACCCGTTGAAAAACTTTGGGAAAAAGATGATGACCAAGTTTTGGCTTTCAAACGCGGAGATCTGATATTCGTATTCAACTGGAGTCCGAACCAGTCGTTTGCCGACTATGGATTTCTCGCTCCGGCAGGGGAATACGAAGTATTGCTCGATTCAGACTCGACAGAATTTGGAGGTCATGGCCTTGTCGACGATTCAGTGCATCATTTCACCACTCCCGACCCAATATACTCTCCGGCAGGCAAAGGGTGGCTAAAGATGTATATTCCCGCACGCACGGCTCAGGTGCTCCGGATGGTGAAGTCAAAACCGGGACGGCGCACGGCCTCCGCAAAAAATGAGGATGCAAAAGCCGAAGAGAAGTCTACGGCAAAGAAGACCGCAACTAAAACGACGAGTACGAATAAGACAGCAGCGAAAGCCGCTACAAAAAAGACCGCTAAAAAGAAATGAAGAAGATAACCATAGCAATCGACGGGTTTAGCTCAAGCGGAAAAAGCACGATGGCAAAGCAACTTGCCAAAGAAATAGGATATGTGTATGTGGATAGTGGCGCGATGTATCGTGCCGCTACCCTCTATGCCATGCGCCACGGCATGACCAATACCGACACCGGTGTCGACACAGAAGCTCTCATTGAAGCGCTTCCTCAAATCGATATCTCTTTTGTCAGAACGCCTGAAGAGACACAGCACACCATCCTCAATGGTGAAGATGTGGAGAAGGAAATCCGCGGCATGGAAGTCAGCAGCTGGGTTAGCCCCGTTGCAGTCATCCCGGAAGTGCGCCGGTATCTCGTGAAGCTCCAACAACAGTATGGCAAAGACAAAGGGATCGTGATGGATGGCCGCGATATCGGCACCACCGTATTTCCGGATGCCGAGATGAAAGTTTTTGTCAATGCAAGTCCCGAAATCAGAGCTAAGCGCAGATATGATGAGCTTATCGAAAAAGGGACGCCCTCGGATTTTGAATCGGTGCTCGCAAACATCAAGGAGCGCGACCATATAGATTCCACAAGAAAGGAGTCTCCGCTGAGAAAAGCTGATGACGCTTTTGTGCTTGACAACGACCATCTTACACGAGAGGAGCAAATGCAGGTTCTAATAAAACTTTTCCGGGAGAAGACACATGGCTAAGAGCCCATCTCATAAAATTGAAATTGACAGCGGCAGCGGATTCTGCTTTGGCGTCACCACCGCCATCCGAAAAGCTGAAGCGGAGCTCGAACGTACGGGTGTACTGTATTGCCTCGGCGATATAGTGCACAACGCGGGCGAAGTGGAACGGCTACGCAAGAAAGGCCTGATCACCGTGGACCATGACGAATTTTCAAAACTTCATAACGTCAAGGTACTTCTCCGCGCTCACGGCGAACCCCCTTCCACCTATGAGACAGCGAAACAGAACAATATCGAGATCATAGATGCGACTTGCCCGGTAGTGTTGCAGCTCCAAAAGAGAATAAAGGATGCTTACGACAAATCATCAGACCGATCAAATGATGCGGCTGATGATCCCCTGATCATCATCTACGGGAAACCGGGACACGCTGAAGTCAACGGCCTTGTAGGCCAGACCGGAGGAAGCGCTGTCGTGATACAAGACAAATCAGACCTGTCCAATCTCGATCTTGACCGCGATATCTGGCTTTACTCACAGACGACAAAATCGATCGAAGGATTTCAGGAGATAGTAGCTGAAATACAGTCAAGAAAAACTAAAGGTTCGTTCCAATGGTTTGACACAATCTGCCGGCAAGTAGCCAACCGCATGCCTCAGTTGCGAGAATTTGCCTCCAACCATGATGTGATTCTTTTCGTCAGCGGAGCAAAAAGCAGTAATGGCAGGGTCCTTTATGCGCAATGCAAGGAAGTAAATCCGAATACATACCTCATCACCGACGAAACCGAGCTTGAACCGTCATGGATCGAAGGTGCTGAAAGCATCGGCATTTGCGGGGCCACGTCCACCCCTCGCTGGCTGATGCAAAAAGTAGCTGATGCTTGTAACCCGACATAAAGAATATGACCCCGAAGACTGATGAATATTGGATGCGCGAAGCCCTGAAAGAGGCTGAGCTGGCCTTTACCGAAGATGAAGTGCCTGTTGGCGCAGTCATAGTATGCAACGACCGCATAATAGGCAGAGGCCATAATCTGACCGAGCGCCTGACCGATGTGACAGCTCATGCCGAAATGATGGCCATAACGGCTGCTCAAGAAAATCTCGGAGGACGTGTGCTTCCTGAATGTACGCTCTACGTGACAGTTGAACCATGCTACATGTGCGCCGGAGCTATAGGATGGGCAAGATTCGGCCGAATCGTATGGGGGGCCGACGATCCTAAACGAGGTTTCCATTCTTATTATGGAGGAAAATCTCCACTGCATCCCAAAACACAAGTTACAACCGGCATACTTGCAGAAGAATCAGGAGAACTGATGAAATCATTCTTCCAAAAGAAAAGAGGCTCATGAGC
>CAMWJD010000078.1 GCA_947174515.1 uncultured Porphyromonadaceae bacterium | reverse complement strand
TTTGCGGATTCTACATCTCTTTCTCGTTTGTGACATCACACTATGAGAAACTGGCAAATGAATACGCGACTAAGGCAGCCGGCACTTCAGACGTGACAAATGATGTCTACAAACAGAGTCTGAAACAGTACAACGACTCTATCGACAAAGAGAAGGTTTATCTCGGTTACACCTACAATCAGGTTCGCCAGATGGAAATAGGCCTCGGCCTCGATCTTAAAGGCGGTATGAACGTAGTCCTTGAAATTTCAATACCGGATATCCTCCGTCAGTATGCCGCAGGCGAACAGCAGCTCAAAGAAATAAATGCCGCTATCGACAAGACCAAGGCAGCCGGCGTTAAGACTTCCGATAAGGACTACATCAATAAATTTGCCTCATATTTCCAACCCGGCACAATGGCTTCTCTATTCACTCGTGAAGGAGAATTTTTGGGCAAGATCAAAAGCAGTTCTTCCAATAGCGAGGTCACTGCAGCCCTCAATAGCCAGGTAGACAGCCAGGTGGATGCTGCATTCAACATCTTCCGCACTCGTATCGACCAGTTCGGTGTGGTTGCTCCTAATATCCAGAAACTTCAGGATAAGAAAGGACAGATACTCCTCGAGCTCCCTGGTGTCAAGGAGCCGGAACGTGTCACTGAGCTTCTGAAATCAAGCGCAAACCTGGAGTTCTTCGAAGTCTACAACTACAATGAGATCGCTTCCGACCTCAACAACTTCGCGATGGCATATGCCGCTCAGGATACCATCAACCATCTCAACCTCATCCAGCTTCTCGGCGGCGCCCAGCGCAGCGGCAGCCCGGTGATCGGTTTTGTGGCTCCTGCTAACCGCAACCTCGTAGACTCAATACTCAACAGCGACCTTGCTAAGCAAAAACTCCCCAGCGATTTTCACGCAGCATGGGAAGTGAAGGCCGTAGAAGTGCCTGTAGCTGACGCTCAAGGCAATCCTATTCAGAAAGGCAACGGTGAGTACAAAACCACTCCTTACTGGCAGCTCATCGCCCTCAAAGGCGAGCCGGCACTTCAGGGTGACGCTGTGACAAGCGCCACTTCAGAATATGACAACATGCGTGGCAACACCGTCAACATGCGCATGAACGACCGTGGAGCACGCGAATGGGCTACCATTACTCGCAGCAACATCGGACGCCCCATTGCTATCGTTCTTGACGAGCATGTATATTCGTTCCCGAATGTCAACAATGAAATCACAGGCGGCAACTCAGAAATCACCGGTAACTTCACACCGGAAGAGGCCAATGACCTTGCCAACGTGCTTAAGTCAGGCAAGATGAGCGCAAAGGTCGACGTTGTCTCCAATAACGTTATCGGCCCGAGCCTTGGCGCTGAGGCCATCCAGCAGGGATTCATCTCATTCATCGTTGCCCTCGTGCTCCTGATGATCTTCATGATCGCCATCTATGGTGTGATTCCGGGTCTTGTGGCCAACGTGGGCTTGATGCTTAACCTTTACTTCACGCTCGGCATCCTTGCTTCGCTTCAGGCAGTGCTTACTCTTTCCGGTATCGCCGGTATCGTGCTTGCACTCGGTATGGCGGTAGACGCCAACGTGCTTATCTTCGAGCGCACTAAAGAAGAGCTCAAGAGCGGCAAGAAACTCCGCCAGGCCATCTCAGAAGGATACAGCAATGCCTTCTCCGCAATCTTTGACTCAAACCTTACTTCAATCATCACCGGCGTAATCCTCCTGATATTCGGTTCAGGTCCGATCAAAGGCTTTGCAACTACCCTTATCATCGGTCTTGTCTGCTCATTCTTCACAGCAGTATTCCTGACCCGTATCGCTTTTGAGATCATCACAGCCAACGGTCGCTGCGCAAACATGACTTTCGAAACCGGTATCAGCCGCAACCTTTTCACCAACACCAAGATCAACTTCCTTGGCAAGACTAAGGTCGCAGCGCTCGTATGGGGTCTGCTTATCCTCATATCTGTAGTGTCACTTGTGGTGCGCGGCATGAATCAGGGCATCGACTTCTCAGGTGGTCGCAACTACGTGGTTCAGTTTGAGAAAGACGTAGTTCCTTCCGACATCCAGGAACGTCTGCTTAGCCAGCTTCAGGAAGCAGCCAATGACAAGACTGTCAGCGTAGGCGTTATCTCTATTGACGACAACTCTAAGGTTCGTATCTCTACCAACTACAAGATCAACGACGAAACTGAAGGTATTGAAAACGAAATCACAGATCTTCTTTATAAGGGTCTGATCCCTGAACTCACCAATGCTCAGGGACAGGTGATGGATCAGAACGCATTCTCAGTGTCTGACGAAAGCCATGGTATCATCTCAATCCAGAAAGTAGGTCCTTCTGTGGCAGACGACATGAAGCGCGACGCCTACTGGGCAGTCGGCATTGCAGTGCTCTGTATGTTCCTCTACATCCTTCTTCGTTTCCGCAATATCGCGTTCTCAGTCGGCGCTGTTTGCGCAGTTGCCCTCACAGCATTCCTCATCATTGGTTTCTACTCACTCTGCTGGGGCTTCTTGCCATTCTCAATGGAAATTGACCAGGCATTTATAGCTGCCGTGCTGACAATCATCGGTTACCAGATTAACGATACCGTGGTGGTATTCGACCGTATCCGTGAGATGATGAAGGTATACCCGAAGGAGGATCGTTACGAAACGTTCAATAAGTCGCTCAACACTACTCTTACTCGTACGATCATGACATCGTTCTCCACCCTCTTGGTGCTTCTCTGCATCTTCTTCCTCGGTGGCGACACAATTCGCTCATTCACATTCGCAATGATTTACGGTGTAATCGTAGGTACTTTCTGCTCACTCTTCTGCGCTGCTCCGGTGGCATATGCCATCCTTAAGCGCTCGCTTGCTAAGAAAGCAAAGGTAGATGCATCTGCCGGTCCTGCTCTTCAGGGCAACCGTCGCTTCAAATAATTGCAAAATCATAAGATTAAAGAAAGAGGCTGCCTAACAAGTTTAGGCGGCCTCTTTTTTACTTCTACATGCTCCTATTAACTTTGCGCAAGATGAATTAT
The DNA here is from genome assembly GCA_947174515.1 of uncultured Porphyromonadaceae bacterium. GTDB lineage: Bacteria > Bacteroidota > Bacteroidia > Bacteroidales > Muribaculaceae > Lepagella. The sequence goes on along the minus strand of CAMWJD010000078.1, from coordinate 8,242 downwards.
ATTGACAAGCATGCGGGTTGCAAGGAGCGTGACAGGTGATGAGATATGTATTCACATGCGGTGAAAGCGAAGGAATGGAATAAGAAAATTTAAAAAATTACGAACTTTTCAAGGGAATTTGCAAAAAAAAGATTAATTTTGCATCTTGATCATGTATGTAGAGTCATTATTTGATGAGTCTGCAAAATGATTCATTTGATTATAAAAACAACAATAAAATTAAACTTATACCGCTCCCGTAATGGACAAGAACACTGCCTATGGCCTTATTCTGATGGCCCTCGTCTTTTTTGGATTCATGTATTTCACTACTCCGGATCCGGCTACTGTCGAAGAGCAGACGCAGAAAGAACAGGTCATCAATGACGACAATCATCCCGCGGCTGCCATTTTCACAGATACGGAACGCGAATGGCTCGCTAAAAACATCATTTCAAACGGCACTCCGGCCGCTTCCGAGAATGGGAACACCGTTGTTGAACTCAAAAGCGGCGATGTCAATTTATCTCTCGCAGGAGATTCTATTTTTGGCACCGTGACCGTAAACGGAAAGAATCTTGACTGGAATGCCGTGGTCGCCAATGATCTGACTTCCATGACCCAAGCCGAGCACACTGCGGCGATCGACAAGGTGCGTGCCCTTTCAAACTCTATCGGACGATATGGAAGATTCGCTCCTTTCCTTACAGGCGACAACAAGACCCTTACCCTGGAAAACGAGGTACTGAAGATCGACCTGTCTTCCAAGGGAGGCATGGTGAGCCGTGCCGAACTAAAGAAATATGACACCGAATATGACCCGGACGAGACTAAGAAGGTCAAGAAAAAAGTGGTGATGTTCGATGACCGGTCAAACCAAATGAGCTTCGTGCTTCCTCTGCCACAGGAGATATCCACCGCAGACCTCTACTTTACTCCTAAAGAAGTGACTGACTCTACCGTAGTAATGGCTCTCGACCTTTCGGCTGACGCATATTGGGGAATCAAGTATACGCTTCCGCAGGGAGACAGCTATATGATCAAAATGGAAGTGGTGCAGAAAAATATGGCACCTATCGTACAAAGCAACGTGCGCAAACTCGGCATCAACTGGCACCAGGATATACATCGCCAGGAACAAGGCCGCATGTTTGAAGAGCGCAATTCCCGTTTAGCCTATAAGTTTCTCGGAGGCTCTGTCGAGGAGATGAGCGAAAGCCAGAATAAGACTAAAGAACGTCAGCAAAAGATTAAATGGATCGCTTTCAAAAACCAATTCTTTTCTTCCGTGCTTATCTCAGATAAGAACTTCAATTCAGCCGACTTCAACAGCGAGGTGCTGAAAGGAAGCGTATATCTCAAATCGCTTACAGCAGATGCCGAAGTAAACGATTATGACTGGAACACGGCAACTCCAGTCGGCTTCCGCTATTACATCGGTCCGAACCTTTATCCGCTTCTCAATAAAATCGACAAGCACACATATGAGGATGAGAACCTTAAGCTGACCAAGCTTATTCCCCTCGGATGGCCTATCTTCCGCTGGATCAATACCATCATTGTGATCCCGGTGTTCAATTTTCTGGGAAGTTTCAGATGGAACTATGGCATTGTAATCCTCGTGCTTACCATCTTGCTTAAACTCGTTCTGTTCCCACTCACCTACAAGAGCTACGTAAGCCAGGCGAAGATGAAGATTCTCGCTCCGGATATAAAGGAAATCAACGATAAATATCCAGGCAATGAGAATGCCATGGTGCGCCAACAGAAGACAATGGCTCTCTACAACAAAGCGGGCGCCAACCCCATGTCGGGCTGCCTGCCGATGTTGCTGCAGATGCCTATTCTCTTCGCGATGTTCACTTTCTTCCCCAACTGTATCGAACTTCGCGGTCAGTCGTTCCTCTGGGCTCACGATCTGGCAGCGCCGGATGCCATCATTTCCTGGAGTGGAAACATTCCTCTTGTCACTGAATATTTCGGCAATCATATTTCTCTCTTCTGCCTGCTCATGACAGTCACCAACATCATTTACACGAGAATTTCCATGCAGGGACAGAGCAACGGCATGCCCGGAATGAAGTGGATGATGTATCTGATGCCTCTCATGTTCCTCGTATTCTTCAATAACTATGCAGCCGGACTCAGCTACTACTATTTCCTATCTCTGCTCATCACGATAATCCAGACCTATGCAATCCGCAAATGGTTTGTGAGAGAGGAAGACGTGCGCCGCACTATGAAAGAAAATGCCAAAAAGCCCCAGAAGAAATCAGGATTTATGGCTCGTCTTGAAGAGATGCAGAAACAGCAGCAGGAAATGATGAGACAACAGCAAAAGGGCAATAAAAAGAGATAATGAGAAGTTTCCGCATAATGCTGGCTCTTGTGATGCTATTCGCATCTCTGCTTTGGCTGCTCCTTGGCACCAACGCTCCCGTTTATGCGGTCATTTCCCAACATGCTCAGATAATACCGTCGGCAATCCAGGCCAGTCTTGGCGCTACAGTCGTCTGGATTGTCGCAACAATGCTTTTCGGGAGAATTTACTGCGCTACAGTATGCCCTGTCGGGACCATTCAGGATATCGCGATATGGATCAGACGCAAAGTAAATCCGAAAAAAAAATTCAGATTTGAAGAAGGCAACAAATTCAGATACGCTGTCTTGGTCGCATATCTTGGATCCCTTATAGTGGGCATCCTTGCTGTGGGCTATGTGATCGAGCCCTGGAACATCATGCGTAATGCCGCCTCACTGGTGCGTCCTGACGATACGGCCATGACTTGGGGAGCAATCGGAATCTCCTTGGCCATCGGGGGCGCGGCCGGAATTACGGCTATCGTTGCAATTCTAATCTGGGCCTGGCTCGGAGGCAGAAACTTCTGCACAGCCCTCTGCCCTATCGGCACGGCACTGGGATGCATGCATTCCCAGGCGCTTATGCATATTGCCATCGATCCGGATAAGTGCATAAGCTGCATGAAATGCGAAGATATATGTTCGGCGAAATGTATTAAAGTCGAGCAGAGGCTCGTTGACAACTCAAGGTGTATCCGATGCTTTGATTGCACCGCTGTATGCCCCAACGATGCCATCCGCTTCCAGCTCAATAAAGACCGCCATCGCCGGACTCCTCTTCTCGAACCAAATGCATAATGCTCAATGCAGATTTCAGATTATCAGACAATATGTAATGTAGTTTCCTTCTTCATGAAGAAAAATATGCTCGAAAACCTGACGAAATATTCGCAAAAAAATAAGTTTAAACAACTTCATCAAATTGAATCAGATTATGAATCTACATTATAAAATGAATTTATCGAAATGAAGCAATATCAGGATCTCCTAAGGCATATTTTAAAAGAAGGACATAGAAAGGAAGACCGCACCGGAACAGGCACGATATCCACATTCGGATATCAGATGCGTTTCGACCTTTCAGAGGGGTTCCCCCTCGTCACGACTAAAAAGACTCATCTCAAGAGCATAATATATGAACTCCTTTGGTTTCTCAAGGGTGACACCAACGTGAAATATCTTCAGGAGCATGGAGTGAGGATTTGGAATGAATGGGCAGATCCTGATGGCGACCTGGGTCATATATACGGCTACCAATGGCGATCATGGCCTGACTACAACGGAGGATATATCGACCAGATAAAGGATGCTGTCGAAACCATTAAGAACAATCCTGATTCACGACGCATCATTGTAAGCGCTTGGAATGTGGCAGATCTGGGCAATATGAATCTTCCTCCATGTCATGCTTTCTTCCAGATGTATGTGCGCGACGGCAAACTCTCGCTCCAGCTCTATCAGCGCAGTGCTGATTGCTTCCTTGGAGTGCCTTTCAATATCGCCTCATATGCGCTGCTCACGATGATGATGGCTCAAGTGTGCGGTCTGAAGCCCGGAGAGTTCATTCATACACTTGGAGATGCCCACATATATCTGAATCATCTTGATCAAGTTAACCTTCAGCTGACACGCGCCCCACGCCCCCTGCCGAAAATGAAGATCAATCCTGAGGTGAAGGATATATTCGATTTTAAATATGAAGACTTCACCTTGGAGGACTATGATCCTTGGCCCGCAATAAAAGGGGAAGTCAGCGTATAAGCTACATTTTTCTCAAATCATCAATCTGTCTGAGACATGCATAAGAATCTGAAACTGACTTTTCTGAGTAAAAGCGACTTACATGGCGGAGCGGCTATTGTCACTTACCGGCTTGTAGAAGCCCTTCGTGAGATTGGAGTCAATGCCCGGATGCTGGTGTGCGAAAAATTAAGTCACTCCGAGTTTGTGGAGGTCTGCGCCCCGACCAGAAAGATTAAGTTCAATTTCGTCAAGGAACGTCTCAACGTGTTTATTAACAACGGATTTAACCGAGACTCTCTCTTTAAGATCGATCCTGCTAACGAAGGATTGCCTTTATGGAAGCATCCTTGGGTGAAGAACGCGGATGCGATATTCTTCGGATGGATCAACCAGGGAATGTTGAGTTTCAAGGGGATGCGCAAGATCGTCGCATTGGGCAAACCCGTGGTGTGGATAATGCATGACATGTGGAATATGACAGGAATCTGTCATCATGCCAGTGGATGCACAGGTTTTATGAGCGAATGTGGATATTGCCCGTTGCTTGGCAATAAAAGCAATGAAAATGATCTCTCTCACCGCGTTTGGGAAGTGAAGAAACACTTATACTTATATGACAAGCAAAAGATCAGATTTGTCGCAGTCAGCACATGGCTTGCTCATCAGGCTAAAGAGAGCCGGTTGATGAGAGATTTACCGGTCGCTGTCATTCCCAATCCTTTCTTGATTGAGAAAGACTATCAAATCAGGGATCGTGCCGGAAGAAGGTCGGGGCCTGTCAGAATCATTTTCGGAGCCGCAAGGATTGATGATCCGATCAAGAACCTTCCTGTATTGAAAAAAGCTTTGGACGTAATCCGCAGTAATTATCCCTCGGTTGCCGACAATCTGCAATTAGTGACTTTTGGATCCTATAAAAATACAGACAGCCTCCACAATTTTGCAATTCCACACGAGCATCTGGGCATTCTCAAAGGAGCTGAAGAAATAAAAGCCGCATATGAGAGTTGCGACATCGTGGTGTCGACATCCGATTTCGAGACACTTCCCGGAACTCTTGTGGAAGGACAAGCTTTCGGCTGCATACCTGTCGCAATTGACCATGGCGGACAACGCGACATAGTGGAACACCTTAAGACCGGATGGGTGGCTCCGTGGAATGATTCTCCCTCTATCAGGGCAGGAATGATCGCAGAGGGAATAGTCTGGGCATACCGGAATTGCGACAACGCTGATTTACTCTACAATATGAGGAACTCTGTGGAACAGAAATTCAGCGCTCCGAAAGTGGCTCGAAAAATTCTTGATTTTACATTCCCGCAGAAAAAAGAATAGCGGCCGAAAATCATCTGCCGCATCAATGATAAATCCCGCTCTTCTTACCTTGCTTCACAATCTTTTTGTCAAGGGCCGAAGGCGCGTATTCCCAGTATGGCTTCATCTTGTCGCTGAGCTGGGCATGTCCGCATAGCCTCCGCGCAAGCACGGAAGCAGTCTCATGAATAATACCGAGATATGCCTCCGTCTGCTCCTTTTCAGACAATTCCATTGATGAATTGTATTCCGCGAAAAGTGAAGGCCTGGCTAAAAGTCCACGTCCCGCCATCACACCGTCATACTTGGAAGACAAGGATTCGATATCTGCCGGTGTAGAAATCTCTCCGTTGAAAATGACAGGATGCCTTAGCCTGCAACAAAAATCATTCATCTCCGGCAATAAGAGAGACCCCCTGTATTGCTGCTTTGCAACGCGAGGATGGATGGTCACATGCCTCAGCGCCATCGCATTTATAATCTCTGTCAGCTCCAAAGCCTCTTTCGGATCATTGACACCGAGTCGCATCTTGATTGAAAATTGCAATTCCGGATAATGAGCCATTTCCTCGGCTATATCAGCTATGATATCAGGATGTGGAATAAGTCCAGCTCCTCTTCCTTTCCTTACTTGCGGAGGGAATGGGCATCCCATATTCATGTCGATGCGTTTGGATCCGGCTTCTGCAAGAGCATTCACAAGCTTCTTCCACTCCTCTGCATCCTTGAATATTATCTGTGGAGTAAGCATTATCCCCCGATTAAGTTCAGAAGTAAAATCCCGCAAATCGCGAGCTCTGACTTCACCCTTTTCCACCCTAATGAAAGGTGTAAAATATTCAACCTCACCCTGCAGCTTTCCGAACATCCTGAAATGACCGCTACGCCATTCCGCCTCTGTCAATCCCTGCAGCGGAGCCGCCATCAACTTGAATTCCTTTTCCATACCGCAAAATTACCAAATTCCCCCATAACCACCAAATATTTCATAATTGGTCAGCACAGTAGGGACGCACGGTCCGTGCGTCCACTTCCCTAAAGCATAATTACAATTATAAATCCAATAAAAGACACCGGATCATCAGCCAACTCTGACAATCCGGCACCAAGATATTTTAATAATGACTTATTTACCGAGCCTTATTCAAAATGATATTAAACTCATCATTCTGTGGAAGCTTAGCCTTAAGGGAGAAATAATTTCCTTGCATCTCTACAGGCGCAGACTGAAGACCGGCAAGGACAGCATCCGGAACATTAGGAACATACATGAATACCACTGATCCCGCGTATTGGTTGAATGCGGCGACCAACACATCATTGCTGTTCTCTCCAGTTTGTTGCCAATATACAAAAGCCCCCACATAACTGTTATACCCGCCATTGACCATATACCCCATTGGGACCTGACTAAGTATAGTAAGAGCGGCTTCAGCCGTCTGAACAATCTGAGGAGCATGTAGATTATAGGCAGCCGCAAGATTCCCCTCTTTTACTGCAAATCCATTAATCTGCTCAAACGGCAGATCCATAGGCAAATTATAATCCGGTTTTGTAACAGATACATTCGGGATATTTGAAAGTGCCTTATAGGCATCCTTTAGGCTCATGGCCGAAGCCCCCAGCACAACGCTTACAAGGGCGATAAGTGTAAGAAGTGTCTTTTTCATAGCAATTAATATTTTAAGTAGTTAAATTTTTGTGAGCTACTTAATGATTTCCAAAATAAAAACACTCCTCCCCCAACAAAAGTTTACCCACACATATACCATGCTCTCTCATTGCATGGAAAGCAATAATCTTGATAACCCTGGGCCTCTCGCCCAGTGGAATGCCTCATCCTCCCCCATCTACTCCGGATGGGGATCATGTTTTTGCAATCCCACACTTGCATACAACAAAGATTTTCAGTAAATTTGCATTATTATGGCAAAGGAAACACTTATTCAGCATATAGCACCAGATTATAACATCGCTGTCCAAACAATAAAAGACGCAATCCTTCGCAGCCAATACCAGGCAGCGAAGCTAGTCAACCGTGAAATGCTCTCTCTATACTATGGTATAGGTCGATACATATCAGCTAATTCTCGCGATGGTTTCTGGGGTACGGGAGCCATAAAAACAATCTCAGAGCGACTCCGCAAGGAATTGCCGGGACTCAAAGGTTTTTCGGAGAGTAGCTTAAAAAATATGAGAATGTTTTATGAAGAGTGGTCTCCCGTTCTGGAATCATCAGATACTTTTTCATCTATTTCGCCAATCATGATTGGCGAAATAGAAACGACATCACTACTCTCCGCTAAATCGACAATCACGATTGACGATTTAGAATTGTTTTGCAATCTTAGCTTTACCCACCATATCAGAATCCTTAACGGGGAAAAAGATATAGTCAAAAGGTGGAAATACATCAAACTGTCTCTTGATAATAAATGGGACTCTCGTTATCTCCAACAACAGATCAAGGATAATGCGGCAGATAAATATGGAGCTATGCCTTCAAACTTCGGCGTAACAATCAAGGATAGCCGCGATGCTATCAAGGCTCTAAATATGTTCAAAGACGAGTATCTGCTTGATTTTATCAATACTGAAGAACTCGGGATTAGAGACCTTGCTGATATAGATGAACGAGTAGTGGAGAAAGAAATCATCCATAATATCAAGAAATTCATAATGACTTTCGGACGTGATTTTGCTTTCGTTGGAAACCAATATCATCTGGAAGCATTTTCGGAAGACTTCTTCCCCGACCTATTGTTTTTCAACAGAGAATTGAATTGTCTTGTTGTCGTAGAGCTTAAGACCGGCGATTTCAAACCCGGTTATCTTGCCCAACTTA
>CAMWJD010000077.1 GCA_947174515.1 uncultured Porphyromonadaceae bacterium | reverse complement strand
CCAAACTTTTCAGCGGCGCCGAAATCCATGATGATAGCCTTGGCATGGCCTATGTGGAGATAACCGTTAGGCTCCGGCGGGAAACGTGTGTTCAATCTTCCTCCATTTTTGCCGGCTTCAAGGTCTTCCTTAATGTACTGCTCCACAAAGTTAAGACCTGATTCATTCTCTTTGATTTCTTCTGTAATTTCTGCCATATGGGTCTAATTTTTCAGACCGGATAAGCACCCTTCAAGGGGACGCGTCACCGATGCCTGCGTTAATTTAGTGCAAAATTAATAAAATAAGGTGGATTAACGAAAAAAAATGCGGCAAATGCCGCATTTTTCTTATAAGATATATCTAATATTCGTCTATTCGTCGATTTCAAGAGAGGGCGGCACGCAGTCGCTTGCGCGCGAAGAAGATTCTGCTCTTTACAGTCCCTACCGGGAGATTCAGCTCCTCGGCAATCTCACTATATTTGTATCCGGCCACATGCATATTGAAAGGAATACGAAATTCATCGTCAAATGTGGCAAGGATCTCATTAATTTCCTTCACCGTCATGCTCCCGTCAGGAGTTTCAAGTGCTGATTCCTGAGAAATGTTGATATGATAAAGATCATCCGTAGTGTCAACTATAGTAGCTTGGCGAACAGTCTTGCGATAATTGTTGATGAATATGTTACGCATGATTGTCATCACCCAGCCTTTGAAATTGGCATCCGATGTGAATTTTTCTTCATTGTCGAGTGCCTTGAGGGTAGTGTCTTGCAGAAGATCGGCCGCTGCTTCACGATCAGATGTCAGCTGAATAGCGAAGCTCATGAGGTTCGACTGAAGATTGATGAGGTTTTTACGGAATGAATTGTTTGATGCCATTTTCGTTGTCGTTGTTTTGATCTGCTTTCACAAATCAGATTTAAAGAATAGATTTTGTTCACTGTTCAGCTGTATAACGTGAGATCTCTTTGAATTGTTTTGCGTTTTTTCGTTCAAAACATCCATATCGTAAAACTTTATTGTATATATTTGATTTTAAATAATATACAGCACATTAAATTAATATATCATTTGTAAAACATCATGAAATACGCATGCAACAAATCTGCAACAAAATAGTTCACATATTGGCTGAATAGAATTTTTTTGTTAATTTTGCATAGAAATTAGAATGATATGAGATTTGACCAACTTCTTGAGCACGACGATCTGCTTGATGCATTATGGGATATGCATTTCGACGAGTGTACTCCTATTCAGGAGCAAGCTATTCCGGCAGTGCTTGACGGCCACGATCTACTTGCCTGCGCGCAGACAGGAACAGGAAAGACAGCTGCCTATCTGCTTCCTGTGATAGATTTGCTTTCTACATATGAATATCCGAAAGAAGCCGTAAACTGTGTCATTATGGCTCCGACGCGAGAACTCGCCCAGCAGATCGACCAGCAGATGCAGGGATTCTCATATTTCCTTCCCATAAGCAGTATGCCTGTATATGGAGGAACTGACGGATACACATATGATCAACAGCGTAAAAGTCTCAAAGCCGGAGCTGACGTAGTGATCGCAACTCCCGGCCGACTCCTCGCCCACCTCTCAATGGGATATGTAGATCTGTCAAAAGTGTCATTTTTCATACTCGACGAGGCGGACAGAATGCTTGATATGGGCTTTTACGATGATATCATGCAGATTGTGGCCCGATTGCCGAAACAACGCCAGACTCTGCTATTCAGTGCTACGATGCCTCCTAAAATTCAACAGCTTGCCAACAACATATTGGATAAGCCTGTAGAAATAAAGCTCGCGGTGTCTAAACCGGCCGAAAAAATTAAGCAGGAAGCCTACGTATGCTATGAACAACAAAAACTGCCTATTCTGACATCGATTTTCAAAGTAAATGATCCCGAAAAGGTCATAATATTCTCTTCATCCAAATCAAAGGTCAAGGAACTCGCAAAAGCTCTCAAGAAGGACAAGTTTAAAACCGGCGAGATGCATTCCGATCTTGAACAGATTGTGAGAGAAAACGTGATTTTAGATTTCAAAAGCGGCAAGATCAATATTCTTGTGGCTACGGATATCATGGCAAGAGGCATAGATATCGATGATATACAACTCGTAGTGAATTATGATGTGCCTCGCGAAGCCGAAGATTATGTGCATCGCATCGGCCGCACGGCACGTGCCGATAGAGATGGAAGAGCCATCACTTTTATTTCTGAAAAAGAAATCGGAAAATTTAAGAAAATCGAGAAGTTTCTCAAGATGAAGGTAAGTAAGTCTTCAATCCCTTCTGAATTGGGCGAAGGTCCGGCCTACTCCTCTTATGGTAAATCTTATAATAATAAAGGTGCAAAAAATAAAACAAAAAGCAGATCCAGGAATAAATCTGCCGAAAATAAAAACGAAAAGATAGCCGCCACGACAAATGAAGAGACCGAAGAGGTGAAAAAGAAGAAAAGATATCCCTATAGGAATCATAAAAAACAAAGAACTCAAAACGCCTCAGAGAAGGATTCTAAATCGGGAAAAGACCATATCTCATAAAAATCACGGAATGACGATGAAGCATACAGATAATAAAGCATATAAAACATATGAATCAATGAACACCGCAAGTCCGCTGAATGGCATCATTTCGGAAGTAACTCCTGACTTTGATTTCAGCAACGTCATAATAAATGAAAAGAATATGCCTGTGGTGCCGGTTCGCAACATGGTGCTTTTTCCATTCATCACCGTTCCTCTGGCAGTTAACGATGCTGCTACTCTCGATGTGCTTAATCTTGCCCATAAGAATAATGAAGCCATCCTCACACTGACAGTGAAGGATAACAACGAGAAGATTACAAAAAAAGATCTTTACCGTATAGGGGTTGTGTGTGTGGTGGCCCGCATTATCGAAATGCCTGATGGAAGCTACACTGCATTCATGATAACCACCAATAGAGGAAAGGCTAATCGAATATCGTCAAAGGAAAATGGATTTTTCGCAAGTGTAGAGTTTATCCAGGAGTTGATACCTACCAATGAGGATATGGAACTTGCTGCAATCTTTTCTTCTATCAGTGACTCTTTTTCCGAGATACTAAATCTTTTCAGCGAAGAAGAGACAAAAGAGACAAAATTTGCTCTTGCTCAGTTCAACAGTCCCTTCAAGCTGATGAATTTCATTATATGCAACTCCCCCATCAGTGTAGACCAAAAGCAAAAGCTGCTTGAAGAATCTGATATCAAGAAAAGAGGCCAGGAATTGCTTCATATGCTCGACACCTCGTTTCAGATGATCCAATTGAAATTAGACATCCAAGAGCGAACACGCGAAGACATCTCCAGGCAGCAACGTGATCAATTTCTTCAGCAGCAACTGAAGGCTATCAAGGAAGAACTTGGCGACATACCGGAAGAAAGCGATGAAGCTGAATTGTTGTCAAGAGCTGAGAAGATGCAATGGGGTAAGGAAATAGCCAAACATTTCTCAAAAGAACTAAAGAAATTGGGGCGTTTCATGGCTTCTACGCCTGAATATGGCATACAATACACATATCTGAATACTCTATTGTCGCTTCCTTGGGATAAGAAAGCCGAGTCGGAAATAAATTTGAATCACGTAGAAGAAATTCTCAACCGTGATCATTTCGGTCTCAAAAAGATAAAAGAGAGAATATTGGAGCAAGTAGCTGTCATGAAACTTCGCGGCGATATGAAAGCCCCTATAATATGCCTTTATGGACCTCCGGGAGTAGGAAAGACATCTTTAGGAAAATCTGTTGCGGAAGCATTGGGGAGAGAATACGCCCGCATATCCTTAGGTGGCATACATGATGAAGCGGAAATCCGCGGACATCGCAAGACATATATCGGAGCAATGCCCGGAAGAATTATGGCCGCTCTGGAAAAATTGGAAAGTAACAATCCGGTTATCGTCCTGGATGAAATTGACAAAATCGGCAACGACATCAAGGGTGATCCGGGCGCGGCCCTGCTTGAGGTGCTTGACCCAGAGCAAAATTCGCATTTCCATGATAATTATGTGGATGTCGATTATAACCTATCAGATATTCTTTTCATTGCCACAGCCAACACGCTTGACACCATCTCCGCTCCATTGCTCGACAGAATGGAACTGATCGGAATATCAGGCTATATTGTTGAAGAAAAGATAGAAATTGCAAAAAAACATCTTCTGCCTAAAGCTTTGGCAGATATGGGTTTTGAAAGAGAAGAAATCCACATTTCAGATGATGCGCTCCGGAAACTTATCGAGTGCTATACACGGGAATCCGGAGTCAGATTACTCGACAAAACCATTAAAAGGCTTTTGCGCAAACTTGCCCTTTTAAAAGCGAGTGATAAGGAATTTACATCAATGATTGAAGTCTCAGATATCCAGTCACTGCTTGGTAAGGAAGATTATTCAAGGGATATCTACGAAGGAAATGAATATGCAGGGGTTGTCACCGGCTTAGCCTGGACCGCAGCCGGAGGAGAAATCTTGTTTATAGAGTCTTCATTATCAAAAGGGAATGGCGAGAAACTTACCTTGACCGGAAATCTGGGTGATGTGATGAAAGAATCTGCCACCTTAGGATTGCAATATATAAAATCTCATGCCGATCAGATCGGAATTAAAGAAGATCTATTTAAAGAATATAACGTGCATATACATGTGCCGGAAGGTGCAATACCGAAAGATGGTCCTTCAGCCGGAATTACTATTGTCACATCTCTCGTGTCTTCATTCACCGGGAAAAAGGTACGTGACAAAATTGCCATGACCGGAGAAATGACTCTAAGAGGAAAAGTGCTGCCTGTGGGTGGCATAAAAGAAAAGATCCTTGCTGCCAAACGTGCCGGAATCACAGATATTGTGCTATCGGAGCAAAACAGGAAAGATATAGAAGATATTGAACCAATATACTTACAAGGGATTGATTTTCACTATGTAAACAATATATCAGAAGTACTTGATTTTGCCATTGTTTAAAATTAATAAGTATTTTTAACTATAAAAACAATCACATTGATTTGTAAGAACGATAATTTTTTTGTAACTTTGCACAATAAATCAAGAAAATTATCGTATCTATTAATTCTAAACACGCCGCCTATCGAAAAGAAATATACTTAACGTATTAATCATTAAGACAATGGCAAACTATAAGAGCATGACCGATGAGCAATTGGTCAGAGCTTATTCGGAAGGCAACAATGAGGCTTTCGACTCGTTACTGAAGCGTCACCAAGACAAAACCTTTAACTACATTCTCAGAGTAGTTAAGAATGAGGATGTAGCTAATGATATATTTCAAGAGACTTTCGTGAAAGCTATCTTGACAATAAAACAAGGACGCTACACTGAGAACGGAAAGTTTCCCGCTTGGATTTCAAGGATAGCACACAACCTGATAATTGATTATTATCGTCAGGAAAAATCTGAAAACATGCAGAGCACAGATCTTGAAGATATAGATATCCTCAATAAGAAAGAGCTGTGCGAAGGAACTATTGAAGATCGAATCATATCCGATCAAATTAGAGATGATGTGAAAATGCTTGTCACCCAACTTCCTGACCTTCAGCGTGAAGTTCTGACCATGCGTTACTACAAGAACCTATCGTTTAAAGAGATAGCTGAAAAAACCGGGGTAAGTATAAATACGGCCCTCGGCAGGATGAGATATGCCATCATCAATCTTCGCAGGATCGCTGCGGAAAAAGATGTTGCCCTCACATTCTGACGCACCTAATATAGTAATATAGCAGCAGGCGGACTTATCTTAAGATAAGTCCGCCTGAATTATTCCGGATAGTGTTATTTAACGTATGATTGCACGTCCAGCCCATACGCAAAGTATACCAATTATTACGCTGAGCGCGAGGTAGAGCACAAAAGTACCCCAGTCTCCCTTTGATCCGAGCACCCACATATCGTCTGCGAAAGATGAGAATGTAGTGAAGCCACCACAGAAACCCGTGATAAGAAGCACATTCTGACTTGGAGTAAGCACCTTTGCATTCTCAAGGAGTCCGAAAAGAAGACCTATGATAAAGCAACCTATCACATTTACAAGAAATGTTCCCATCGGGAATGAACCGTGCCACATTGCTCCCGACCATTTTCCTACCAAATAGCGTCCGGCTGTACCGACGAATCCTCCGCATCCTGCGATAATAAGTTCTTTAAACATAGCTGTGTGTTTTTATAATTAATATTAAAAAGTGTTTTTATCTTCTAAAACAGAACTATTACATAAAGGTTCATTAAAAATGTAAAAAAAAATTAAGTGACTTGGTCAAACAAACATAGGCATAACTATGTTATAATTCCAGAAATTACTAATGTATATAAAGATCAATATTATGAAAACATTTGATAAAGCAATCAAGGAATCAGTTCCTACGCTCGTGGTCTTTCTTCACCACGGATGCCAGGACGCAGTTGAAGTGAAATACATCACTGACAATATAAAGACAAAATATCAGGGAAAAGCAAATGTTGTGCGAGCAGATGACCCATATGGCAAACTGAAAGTGTCATATCGTCTTGAAGAGTATCCAACTTATGTTCTTTTCAAGGAAGGACAAGAGCTGATGAGGGAAAGCGGCAGAAAGACAGAGACACAGCTTTCGGAAATGATAGACCGTGCTCTATAATGCCGGCATAACCCGAGACGGATCACATGCTATAAAAAAGAGTACCATTGTCAATGGTACTTTTTTTATGTATATGCCACATAATAATCACAGCCAATCGCACGTTATCATAATGTAATTATAAACAAATAATGCCTATGACAAACAGTTCTACCACTTTTTTGTCATCCACATCGAGTCAGCAGCCTATGAAATCCCCCCGCAAAGTCACAATTGAATTGATTCGTCAATTCGCACGCACATGTATCTCAATTAAAGACATGAACTTTGATGTAATGATGGCCAACTAATCAAAAAAAAGCACTCCCGACGGAGTGCTTTTTTCAGATTCCATATTTCTATAAGACGTGACGTTATCGCCTCTTCAGCCTTACTACATTCTCCACATGATGGGTATGCGGAAACATATCGACAGGCTGCACATCTGTCACAATATATTCTTTATCCATCAATGCGAGGTCTCTCGCCTGTGTCGCGGGGTTGCAGCTGACATATACTATAGTATCGGGAGCGGCGTTCAATATCACTTTCACCACATCCTCATGCATTCCCGCTCTCGGAGGGTCGATGATCATTACGTCGGGAACTCCATGTGTATTGACAAAATCATCAGTGAGAATATCCTTCATGTCGCCGGCATAAAAAAGCGTATTGTCAAGGCCATTTACCTTTGCATTCAATTTCGCATCTTCAATAGCCGCTTCCACATACTCTATGCCAACTACCTTACGCGCACCTCGAGCCACGAAATTGGCAATCGTTCCTGTGCCGGTATATAGATCATATACATGAGGGGGTTCACCTTTTCCTGCAAATCCATACTTTTCCGCTTCAGAATCCGACAATTCCTTCCGTGGGGCCATCCCGGCAAATTTGCGCGCCACTTTGTAAAGTTCGTATGCCTGCAGGGAATTGGTCTGATAAAATGATTTGGCATTGACTCTAAATTTAAGGCCTTCCATCTCCTCTTCAATATAGTCGGGGCCTGACCATGATATTATGGTTTGATCTGAGATCGTATCATTCAGTTTGAGATTGACCACGTATAAAAGAGAAGTAATCTCCGGAAAGTTCTCTTTTAAATAATCCATCACAAGTTTAATTTTCTCGGGATTATCCTCGCCAAATTGCAAACATACCATACATTGGCCGGTTGATGCTATACGGATCATTAGATTTCGAAGCAAGCCTTTGTTTTCTTTAATATTATAAAACGACAGGCCATTTTTTTCAGCGAAATCATAAAGAGCATTGCGTAAAACGTCGCCAAGTGATGATTGAAGATGACACTCATCTATATGAAGCACCTTGTCAAATGCACCCGGAATATGGAATCCTAAGGCATTGGGTGAGTCTTCAAACACTTTTCCACTCCTTACGTCTTCCCATGTCCGCCACTTCTTATCAGAAAATGTATATTCCATCTTATTGCGATATCTCCATATTTCTTTACTCCCAAGTATAGGAGACATTTCGGGAATATCGATTTTGCCGATACGAGTAAGCGCATCACACACAGTCTGCTGCTTACATTCCAATTGCTTTTCATAAGGAATATGTTGCCATTTGCATCCTCCACATACTCCAAAATGCTTACATACAGGCTCAACTCGGAATTGCGATGGAGTGATAAGCCTCTCAATATGCCCTTCGGCAAAAGAATGTTTCTTTCGGTCGATCTTGATATCTGCAATATCTCCCGGCGCTCCATACGGGATGAATACCACAATGGCCGATTCATCGTCGGGACGCATCCTGACACGGGCGAGGGCTTTTCCCTCGGCTGCCAACGCAGAGATCTCCACGCCTTCGAGGAGTGGAAGAAATTTTGGTTTTCTCGCCATATGATTATTCTATCACAATATCATAATTTTCAAGGAATTCCATTGTCTTAGCAATATAGTCTTCCATTACTACGTCTTCTTCCACGAAAGGAACATTCTTACGATAGTCGTGCATTATCTTCTCAATAAGAAGTGAAGATTTAAGCGGACGGCGGAAGTCAATACCTTGTGCGGCGTTCATCAGTTCAATGGCAGCTATATATTTAAGATTAGAAACTATCTTATGGAGTTTTGTAGCCGCATTCGCTCCCATGGAAACGAGATCTTCCTGGCCATTGCTGCTGACAATAGAATCACAGCTCGCGGGCCATGCATACATCTTGTTCTGACTCACCATCGATGCTGCGGCATATTGAGGAATCATGAAGCCACTGTTAAGGCCCGGTTTGGCAACAAGGAATTCAGGGAGTCCGCGATTGCCCAAAATAAGTTGAGCTACACGTCGCTCTGAAATATTGCCTAATTCATGAAGTGCTACTCCCATATAGTCAAATACAAGAGCAAGAGGTTCGCCATGGAAGTTACCTCCGGACACCACCAGATCCTCATCCGGAAAGACTGTGGGATTGTCCGTAACCGAATTAATTTCAATGTGAAGAACCTCCGTCACATGACGCATCGCGTCTTTAACTGCTCCGTGCACCTGCGGAATGCATCTGAATGAGTATGGATCCTGCACATGTTCTTTTTCCTTAGCGATAATCTCACTCCCTTCAAGAATCTTTCGGAACACTTCGCCTGTCTGAATCTGTCCCTGATGAGGACGCACTCGCTGGATGCACTCCCAGAACGGTTCGATCCTTCCATCAAAAGCTTCAAGGCTCATAGCTCCAAACATATCAAAGCAATTCACAAGATGCCAGCCATCTATAAGTGCCTTAATTCCGTTTGCACTCATAAACTGAGTGCCATTGAGCAAAGCAAGACCTTCCTTGGATTTCAGTTTTATAGGACGCCATCCGAAACGATCAAGTGCGTCTTGCCCTTTGGTCACTTTGCCATCCACAACCACGTACCCCTCACCTATCAATGGCAGAAACAGATTTGCAAGAGGAGCAAGGTCGCCGGATGCTCCTAATGACCCACGATCATAGACTATCGGAAGAACATCATTGTTATAAAAGTCAAGAATTCTTTGCACCGTCTCCACCTGAACACCGCTAAATCCCATAGACAGTGCATGAGCTTTCAATAGAAGCATCAGCTTAACTACTGTTTTGTCGACAGGAGAACCTACTGAACATGAATGGCTTTTTATAAGGTTTTCCTGAAGAGTGACAAGATCTGCAGGCGCTATATGGCGGTTGCAAAGAGATCCAAAACCGGTGGTGACACCATAAATCGGAACAGTATTCTCATCGGTCTTTGTATCAAGAAAATCACGGCAATGGTGAATTTTTTCAATTGCTTCCTCAGAGAGAGTAAGCTTTGCTCCATCCTTTAGAATTTTCTCTATAAGGTCGTAGGTCAGCAATGAGCTGCCTATGGCATATTCTGTCATCTTTTCCATTTTTGTCGATTATGAATCAAAAAGTATTTTCCCTTTTGCAATTGTTGTCTTTACACAATTCATGCCCACATAATAAGGGAGCATATTGATATTGTCGAAATTGAGAATTACTACATCTCCATCTTTTCCCGGTTGTAGCGAGCCCTTCCTGTCGGCCAAGCCACATGCAGCCGCTCCATTCAGAGTGAGCGCCGTGATGGTTTCTTCTATGCTCATGTTCATATATATGCATGCAAGAGCTATTGTAAGAGGTATCGAACCTGAGAAGCAGCTTCCCGGATTCAAGTCAGTGGCAAGAGCCACAGCACATCCCCCGTCGATCATCTTTCTTGCCGGAGCATAATTTTCTTTCAACGCAAAAGCTGTCAGTGGAAGCAATGTGGCCACTGACCCTTTTTGCGCCAAAGCCTTTATCCCTTCATCACTTATGTGCAACAGATGATCAGCACTCACAGCGCCAAGATCCGCGGCCAGTTCGGCTCCTCCAAGCGGCACAATCTCATCCGCATGAAATTTCAGCTTGTAGCCCATCGACTTAGCTGCAGTCATAAGTTTTCGGGAGTCTTCAATCTCAAAAACATTTTTCTCCGTGAAGATGTCGCAGAACTTGGCGGCCTTCCTGAACTTAGGAAGCATTTCCTTGATGATAAAGTCTACATATTCTGAGGTTCGGCCTTTGTATTCCTCCGGCACAGCATGAGCTCCAAGAAATGTAGGCACAACTTCAATTTTCTTCTTTGATGCAATTCTTCCTATGGCAGCCAGCATCTTAGCTTCTGTGGCATAATCAAGTCCATATCCGCTCTTGGCTTCCACTGTGGTCACACCCATGCTGATCATGCGGTCCATCAGCCATTCCGCATTTTCCACAAGTTCTGCTATTGAAGCCTTGCGAGTGGCATTTACAGTGCTCTGTATACCTCCACCTTTCTCCATGATGCTCATGTAGGAATCTCCATTGAGACGCATCCTGAATTCATCAGGCCGGAACCCTCCGAACACCATATGAGTATGGGAATCAACAAAACCCGGAAGCACGACTTTCCCTTGGGCATCGATTTCTTTGAATGTAGCTCCTTTCCCAAAAAGAGAATATATCCGGCGAAGAGGATTTGAATTACCTACATAGTGTATCACACCATCCTTTATCAGTATGGCACCATCTTCTATAATATTAAGGCACCTCATTTCTTCACCCTTTGCGGCAGCCACACCCAGGGGGGTAACAATAGTAGCATGCTTTATATATAGATTTGACATCTTTTTTGAATTGAGAATTGAGAATTGAGAATTGAGAATTGAGAATTGAGAATTGAGAATT
>CAMWJD010000076.1 GCA_947174515.1 uncultured Porphyromonadaceae bacterium | reverse complement strand
CTTTGATGCGGGCCTTCTTGCCGGTGAGGTTGCGCAGATAGTAGAGTTTTGCACGGCGCACCTTGCCGAGTTTGTTGACTGTGATTGATTCGATGAAGGGTGATTCGATCGGGAAGATACGCTCTACGCCGATGCCGTCAGAAATCTTGCGCACTGTGAAGCGCTTTTTGTCCTGATGTCCGGAGATGCGGATCACTACACCGCGATACTGCTGGATACGCTCCTTGTTACCCTCTTTGATTCGATATGCGACAGTCACTGTGTCGCCGGGGCCGAATGTGTCGAATTCTTTTTTGGGAGTTGCGAATGCTTCCTCCACTACTTTGATTAAGTCCATTGTAGTATAATAATTTAAATAACTTTTGCAACATAACAAGTATCCTTTTTCGGGATGCCACTCTCGCATCCTTCTTGCCAGCGATTGCAAATCCGAGTGCAAAATTACAAAAAATTTCCGTAACTGCCAAAAAAATACTAAATTTGCATTATGAAACTGATTCAAGACCTGTCGATCAATATCCGTGGACGACTTCGATATTTTAATCGTCCGTGGATTATGGGGATATTGAATGTGACCGACAATTCCTTTTTTGCCGGTTGCCGGGCTTCCGATGAGCATGCTGTGGCTGATCGGATATGTGCCATCCGCGATGAAGGGGCTGACTGTATCGATATCGGCGCATGCAGCACGCGTCCGGGCTCCTCGCCTGTAGATGAAGAGACGGAATGGAAGCGTCTTGAATCAGCCTTGCGAATCGTAAGGAAGGAATGGCCCGATGCCGTGGTGTCGGTAGATACTTTCAGAGCTGATGTCGCCCGATGCTGTGTGGAGGCAGGCGCTGATATCGTCAACGACATTTCAGGCGGATCTCTCGACGGCAGGATGATCGACACGATCGCAGACCTGAGGGTGCCATATATCATGACTCATATGCGCGGAACCCCCGCTTCTATGCCGGAGTTGGCGAAATATGACGATGTGGTGGCCGACGTTATTTCCGAACTCGCTTACTCCATCAGAGGCCTTCGCGAAAGGGGGGTGTGCGATATAATAGTTGATCCCGGCTTCGGATTTGCAAAAAATGTGGAGCAAAACTATAAGCTTCTCGCTTCTTTAGACGAGATACGCCGCATCGGGCTCCCCGTTCTTGTCGGCATATCCAGGAAATCCATGATATGGCGCCCTCTCCGGATCACTCCTCAAGATGCCCTGCCGGGCACGATAGCTCTCGATACGTTTGCTCTTCTGCATGGCGCAAACATATTGCGGGTTCATGACGTGGCAGCTGCCGTGCAAGCCCGCGACGTTATCCTTAACATCCCTGACTAAGAGCCCTCTCTAAAAAATTGTTTTTAATATGATATCATTCGGCATTAAAGATCTTCTCGACATTCTGATAGTGGGTGCAATCCTCTACTATATCTACAAAGTGATGAAGAGCTCGGGCACTATCAGCCTCTTTTATGGAGTCCTCCTCTTCATTATGATATGGGTAGTGGCCGCCGAAATCTTAGACATGAAGCTTACCGGCACGATTCTCGACCGCTTCATGAGCATCGGATTGATTATTCTGGTGATTCTCTTTCAAGATCAGATAAAGAGGTTTCTTATCGACATAGGGTCGCACAGCCATATCGACCAGCTGAAGCGCATTTTCCATCATAGTCCTAAAGACGATAATTCGCAGCATGGGCTCGTGATGGCAGTGGTGTATGCCTGCTTGTCGATGTCGAAGTCGAAAACCGGTGCCCTGATCTGTTTTCAGCGCAAGGTGCCTCTCGGCGATTTTGAGAAAACCGGTGATATAATCGATGCCGACATCAATACCCGATTGATAGAGAATATTTTTTTCAAAAATTCACCGCTTCATGACGGCGCGATGATAATCGACAAAAAGAGGATCGTTTCGGTGGGGTGTATCCTGCCGGTGAGCCATGACATGAATCTGCCGAAACATCTCGGACTCCGGCATCGTGCCGCATTGGGAATGAGCCAGGCCACGGATGCTCTCTGTGTCGTGGTCAGTGAAGAGACCGGCAACATATCGATGGCGCAAGACGGAGTGATGACCACCAACATCACCAGCACCGACCTCGAGAAGCACCTTTCGGGAGTGTTCTGTTAGAATCCGGCTTCAGGCTTCCGGCTTCCGGATCCCGGACCGGTATTCTAAGAAATTCCCAATTCTCAATTCTAAATTCTAAATTCTAAATTAAGAAGATTGTGCGAGCCATTCACGGGCCGTCAGGGCCAATTCTTCATACCATCTTTCGCCAAACCTCCGGATAAGCGGCTCTTTAAGGAATTCATACACACGGATTCCATTCTTTCGCCCTAAGATCTCGGCACATTTGCATATCTTCCAGCGGTGATAGTTGACTGCCGTCATTCCTCCGTAATCTTTCAGACGGATAGGGTAGAGGCTGCAGCTGATGGGCTTGAAAAATTCAGGTCGCCCCTCGCGCCTCAGCTTCTCAAGCACGCAGAGGCACTTCCCTCCGGGTGCGTAGCAAGTGAATATACAGTCTTTCCCATTGACAATGCTCGTCACTAAATCACCCTCCTCATCGATGTAGGAAGAACCTTGCTCACGCGCCACTTCCTGCGCCGCCGGCGACAGATAGGGGAGCACGTCGGGAAGAAGCTTATCGAGTTTTTCCTTTTCTTCAGGAAGGAGCGGTGCCCCGGCGTCGCCCTCTATGCAACATTCTCCAAGACATGTGTCAAGGTCACATTCAAAATATCTCTCCACTACGTCGAGCGATACCAAGGTGTCATTTATCTGTATCATATCTCTATCTGATAGTGTAATCTGAAATCAATCGGTCGTATCTCGCGCCGATCGGCTTATACCATACCTGCACCCTATACTCATTGCGCGTCTCATACTTATTGCCCTCTATGACGCCCGGATCGGGCAAGCCCCTCCGTTTCCGGTCGACCGCGACATACCGGTAGTTGTAGCTCCCTTGCTTCAGGGGCATTTCCAATAAGTAAGCTCTTTCATTATAGTCGTAGCGCATCCGATTGCTTTCATTGTGCTTGAATTCAGTGAATTCCCCTTCCACATACACGTCAGCATCGATCACTTCCGGGGCATCGAGCCGGAAATGAACCGTCACATAGTCAGCGCCTAAATCAGAATCAGTGGAATTGTATTCCCTGATGAGAAAACGTCCTTGCTGTGTCTGGTCGTAGGTGTATTGTCTGCTGTCGCGCTCGTGGTCGGGAGTGAGCCATGCATGATAGTTATTGCTGAGGAATCGCATTGAGTCCACGTTCATGTCATTGTAGTTGGTCCTCACCGTCTCAAATCTCCTGAACTCATTGCCGGCTTTGAATATCAGCTCCGGCAGATGGGTGTAGATGATGTTTTTTCCATCTATGCGCGATGGGGTGCGCAGCGTGGATGTGGTGTAAGGGGCATTGTTCTGTGTTATGTCGACGCGCAGCATCGTGTATGGATCTGCAATGGCGACGTCGGTGGCTGTCACCGCCAGGTCCATCTGTTGCCATTCGGTGTTGATGCCTCGGTCGGTGCGCGGCGACACGCTTCCGTTGATGGATGCGCTCTGCTCCGTCACCGAAAATCTTGCTTCCGCAAGAACTTCGTCGGGATTGTCACGCTCAAAAATCTGAACTATGTAATTGCCTGATATCATCGGCTTCATCTGCTCGTCGGGAATGACGATGCGGTAATTGACGAAATGCACGAATGTATTGGAAGAGAATGCCAGATCTTCAATGTCGGCGATGTTGAAATTGTCCAGATATTCCGATTCGAGCAGTCCGGAGGGTTTCCAGTCAGGATCGCAGTGCAGAAGCCGATATTGAAGGTCGGAATAGTCCTCGCTCCACTCGTCGAAGTTTATGATGATGCGTTCGTCACTGCCAAGACGGATCACTGGAGCTGACATGAAGTCATCTTCCTTCATCACCTTCATGCTTCGAATGTGCTGGGCGCCCGCAAGCAGAGAAAAAACCGACATGATGACAATGCAAAAAAATCTTGTGTTCATAAAGATATGGGCTCTTTGGAATCTCTTTATAAAAAAAGGACCCGGAAAGGTCCTTTTTTTCATACTGTACACCCATGGGGAGTCGAACCCCAATCGATGGAACCGGAATCCATTATTCTATCCATTGAACTATGGGTGCGAAATTATAATGCAAAGTTAATAAAAAATTTTCAATTCCCAATTAAAAAAAATCTCAATTAAGAAAATTTCTCAATTCTCAATTCTCAATTCTCAATTCTAAATTCTCAATTAAAAAAAATTCTCAATTAAGAAAAATTTCTCAATTCTCAATTCTCAATTCTCAATTATAGATTATAGTATTCCTTAAACCACGCCACCGTGCGGTCGATGCCGTCTTGAAGCTTAGTGTCGGGTTTGAATCCCGTAGCCTCTCCGAGCGCTGAAGAGTCGGCATATGTCTGATATACGTCGCCCTGCTGCATCGGAAGGAAATTCTTCTTCGCCTCCCTGCCAATGGCGTTTTCGATACACTTTATATAGTCCATCAGCCTGGTCGGCTGCTGATTGCCGATATTGTAGACGCGGTAAGGTGCCGGAGAAGTAGCCGGATCCGGATTCTCTTCGTCCCAGTCCTTGTTGCCTTCCGGTATCACGTCGCAAATCCTGATGATCCCTTCCACTATGTCGTCGATATAGGTGAAATCACGAAGCATATCCCCGTTGTTGAACACCTTGATCGGGCGGTCGTGCAGGATTGCGTCGATGAATAGGAACGGCGACATGTCAGGACGTCCCCATGGACCGTAGACAGTGAAAAACCGCAGTCCGGTGGTGGGGATGTCGTAGAGCTTGGAATACGCATGGGCCATCAGCTCATTGCTTTTCTTTGTAGCGGCATAAAGGCTCACGGGGTGGGCTATGCCGTGATGCTCCGAGAATGGAACCTGTCCGTTGAGTCCGTAGACACTCGATGATGAGGCGTAGACCAGATGCTTCACCTTGTTGTGGCGGCATCCTTCGAGAATATTGATGAATCCGTCGATATTGCTCTCTATGTAGGCGTGAGGGTTCGTGATGGAATAGCGCACGCCGGCCTGGGCGCCAAGATTGACTACAAGATCAAAATTCCCGTTGGCAAACAGCATCTGCATCGCCTGGGTGTCCTCAAGGTTCATGCGGATGAACGAGAAACGCTCGTAGGAAGAGCTTTGGGTAAACTTATACCATGCCACATCATCCTTCGCTATGCCCAATTCCTTGAGTCTGCCGTATTTCAGTTCCGGATCATAGTAATCGTTGATGTTGTCAAGGCCGACAACCGTATCACCCTTGTCGAGCAATCGGCGGCAGACCGCGCTCCCGATAAACCCGGCTGCGCCGGTCACAAGTATTTTCATGCCCTGTCTGCTGACACCTGCCCCCTTAAACCTTGATTGCGCTTCCAGGTATGAGTCCATCGATCCGATGTCGAAGCGTGTGCCGGGCATCGGCCAGGCATGGAGGGAAGTGACGTCGGTGAGATAATGGGCGAGATTGCCGGGTGCGTCAAAGCCGCAGCCATGCCGCATGCAATCGCGTATGAGA
Source organism: uncultured Porphyromonadaceae bacterium (assembly GCA_947174515.1). GTDB lineage: Bacteria > Bacteroidota > Bacteroidia > Bacteroidales > Muribaculaceae > Lepagella. The sequence continues at coordinate 5,771 of CAMWJD010000076.1, read as the reverse complement.
GGCAGATCTTGCTTTGCGTAGATATAGAAAGGAGGTACCGCCCAATTGGATACCGGCTTTTCCGGTTTCTCCTGCATCTCAAGCACCTTCATATTGTCGTCGACGGCAATCACTCCCGTGCGCTGAAGCTTTTTGAGTTCGGGCTCATTGTGGCACATAATGACCGAAGTACCTTTCTCTTTGAAATAGTCTACGAATCCTTTCATCGTGAAGTCGAGGATATTGTCGGCGGCAAGCACCATGATGTCGTCATCGATGTTTTGGGTCTCGATGGCGAGCAGCAGGTCGCGCACGGCGCCGAGACGATTGTCATTGTCAGTCGTTCCGTCGTCGATGATCGTGATCGGCTTCTTGTATTTGGCATTGGCCTTCCACTCTTCAAAGATTGGGGCGAAGCGGTGGTTGGTCACTATGATGTGCTCATCGATGTCGGGTATGTCATCGATGTCGGCGAGCATACGGTCTAAAATCGTTGAATTACCGATTTTCAGTAGCGGTTTGGGGAAGTTTTCTGTCAAAGGATACAATCTGGTAGCGTATCCGGCAGCAATTACTATATTTTTCATAAATCAAAGGAAATCAACGCCGTTGGCGGGGTTGCAGAAGAAAATCTCAAACGAATCCTTGTATTGGGGATATTTCTCAAGATATTTTTTTGTTACGAAGTCTTTTATCTCATCTTCCTTGGAAGGATCGACCAAAGCGATGCAGGCTCCCTTGAATCCTGCGCCGGAGAAACGCCCTCCGTAGATTCCCTCGGTCTCCTTCATGATCTTATAGATATCGATCAGTTCAGGCGATCCGCACTCGTAATTGTTCATCGAACTCTCGCAACTTTCAAACACAAGGCGCCCGAAGGCTTTGATATCGCCCGCTTCCCAGGCCTTCACCCCGTCGGCCACACGGTCACATTCCGAATAGAAATGGCGTGCGCGGCGCGAGAAACGCTCGGGCATCTTATCCTCATATTTCTTGTAGACACATTCCTCCACATCCCGAAGTCTGGTGTCTTCAAACTCATGAAGCTTGACGTCTTCATAAGCCTGCATGATCCAGGCTGCGGTCTTACATTCCGCCACGCGGAGGTTATAGTCCGTGCCGGTCAGCTTCCTGGTCACGCCGGAGAAGAAAATTCCGAGTTTGAAAGGAAGGGGCTTCGGATTGTCGCCCCCGAATGGAATGAGACGGTGTTGGCCGGTGCGCGTGTCGAGAAACAGGAGTTTGTCTGCCTCGCATAGCACTACGCATGCCTGGTCAAGGATGCCGTTGTTAAGCCCTACGTAATTGCGTTCGGCGATGGAGGCATATTCTATGATCTGCTGCCTGGTGAGACCAAGATGGTTCACTTTGTCGATAGCCATCACAAATCCGCATAGCAGGGCGGCCGAGGAAGAGAGTCCTCCGATCGGCATGGAGCCTCTTACGATTCCGCGGACACCTTTAGTGAGATGGAAATCCTGTTGCAGCGCCCAGACGGCGCCACGCAGATAGTCGCCCCAGTTGCCTTGCTTTTCATCTATCGGACGTTGCACATTAAAAGTCATAAGACCCTCGAAAGAGAGGGAAGCCATCTCCACCTTGCCGGAATCTGTAGCGGAGAAAAGGAACTCTATTCCCGAATCGAAAGCAAATCCGGTGACAAGACCGTGCTGATGGTCGACGTGAGCCCCCAGAGGGCATATGCGGTATGGCGAGAAAAGTTGGTAGAGAGCGTCGCCCTTCCCGAAAAATGTGCGGTAAGCAGTATGCAGTGAATTCATTTCCTAAAAAAATATCAGTCAAAACCCCATAATCCCATCTCCATCAAGTTCATGATGAGAAAATCGAATTACACGCAAAATTACTTATTTTTTTTTTAATATGCAAACAGCAACAAAAATCGCCGCCAGCACGGCAGCGATAAATCCGATTATTATGTATTCTACCATTTCCAGTCTTCAGTTGTCAATATTTAATCTTTAATCTTTAATCTTTAGTCTTTAATCTTTAATCTTTAATCTTTAATCTTTAGTCTTTAATCTTTTATCTTTAATCTTTAATCTTTAAAATTTGCACATTAGGATTTTTAATAGTAACTTTGCAAAATTAAAAGTTTAACTTTTAAATTTTCAAAGTATGGCTATCTATTTGAAGAGAGAAATATCAGATAAAGTGATGGAAGTGCAGAAGTATTACCCTGTCACTGCGATTACGGGTCCTCGTCAGTCAGGCAAAACGTCACTTTGCCGTCATCTTTTCCCAACCTATAATTACGTCAATCTTGAAGATTTGACAATGAGGGGAAAAGCCATAGCCGATCCAACCGGCTTTATTGACTCCCTGGGGATGACAGCCGTCATAGATGAAGTGCAGAATGTGCCTGAGCTATTGTCTATGATACAAGTACGCGTAGATGAGAATCGCGACATGCGGTTTATTCTCACGGGGAGCTCAAATTTCAGTCTTCTTCACCGTATGACGCAATCTCTTGCCGGAAGAGTCGCTCTTTTTACCCTTCTTCCCTTTTCGTTTAAGGAAATGACAGAAGGGGAAAAAAACGTTCCCACATGGCGACTATTGTCACGTGGTCAGTATCCGGGCATAATTGTAAATGATATTCCTGAAGGGATATTTTATTCCAACTACTATACCACCTACGTAGAGCGAGACGTTCGTGATCTTATGAAGTTGAAAAATATTATGCGTTTTGACACATTTGTCCGTCTTTTAGCAGCCCGAACAGGCAGCGAGTTCAATGCCTCTCAGATAGCAAAGGAAGCCGGAGTAAGCGCTCCGACTATTACAGAATGGCTTTCGATACTGGAAGCCTCATATATCACCTTTACCTTACGCCCGTACTACGCCAATATCTCCAAGCAGCTTACCAAAATGCCCAAAGTATATTTTTACGATACCGGCCTGCTGTGTTATCTCCTTGGGATAGAGACTGAGCAGCAATATCAATCAAGCACACTAAAGGGAGCGATCTTTGAGAATATGGCGATATCGGAACTGATAAAAAATCAATATAACCAAGCCAGGATACCTAATATAAACTTCTATCGTGAGCGATCAGGCAAAGAAGTGGATGCAATGGTAAGGACGCCTGAAGGATTGCATCTCTACGAGATAAAGGCCGGAAGCACTTTCAAGCCGGAATTTGCCTATAATATGGAATATCTATCGCAATTACTTCCGGAAGCACAGCTGCGTACCGTCATATACGACGGACCAACCTCCGCTCCAATTCTATTGAATATCCGCGACATATGATGACAAGTACTCTTTAGTGAAGAGTCAAGAACCAGTTGTCATGGATCATGGTGCTGAAATTATCGTAAGAGGTTTTTATATTACTTGTGAAGTTATAAAATCTAAGTTAAACTATTATTGGGCGCTTGTTTGTTTCATAGTGATATGCATAAATCTTTAGGAAGAAAATATCCCAAGCGGCTTATGATAATAATGATTGTATTTCTGCTTTAAGTTTAGGGAGATGGTTTATCACAATACTCCATAATATTTCATTATCCAAACTGTCATAACCATGTATAATATAGTTTCTGGTATTTACAATTTTACGAGCCGACGTGATTGTAATTTCCGGATCCATTTTTAATATATTGTTGACAGCCTCTCCTATTATGCAATATGATAAAGAACAGCAGCTCTAAACATATCGTCAGCACAGAATGCATCAAATCTTCGCGGACACCTGCGCAGGAATCCATTAATAGCATCAATTGAGTCATTAATATCGCACAATCTTTTGCGAACTTCGATATCAGCCATAAATCAGTTCCTTTTTAGAATCAACTTCCTGCCGGAAATATGGATTTTTTATTGCATCGTCACAAACCAGGTCGACTTTTCTTCTAAATAGGTCTTCAAGAGCAAATTGAAGATCAAAGAAGTTGTCAGCATACTGTGTTAATGGAATGGATTCCTTATTAAATTTAACAAGAAGGTCAATATCGCTTTCCTTGTTAAATCGAGGGGTTAGTACAGAACCGAACACATACAGACTTTTGACCTTGTATAGATGACAAAGTTCATAAATACGCCCTATGTTCGCTCTAATCAGATTCATCTGCGTTTACTGTACCAGGAAGGATAATATCTTCTATAATGAGAACACAGTAACAATATAAATTGTTTTGAATGTGAGACATGGACGAGTCATGAGTCTATAGTAGTAGAAGATAAAAGTTTTGTTTCTGTTCTTAGACGTTTGATTATGTGGGTGAAATGAATGACCATTGACTCTTAACTCTTGACTCTTGATTCTTGACACTTTGAAACCGAGGTGTACTTCACAAGGAGTCTTTCAAAGTCTTCGTTCTTGAACATATCTTATAGTTTTTGGTATGTTCCGCGAAGTTAGTAGTTTTCTCTATTCAATCCTATACGTGATTTTTGGTCGCTTATCCGATACTACAATGGTAATACTAAATGTATGATTATTAATTAATAAAGTATTATTGCTCTTTACAAAGAGCAAAATGTAGTGCAAATTGCTCTTTCAAAAGAAAGAAAATACCCTAAATTTGTTCTTTATAAAGAAAATATTTTGTAACTTTGCAGAAAATCAATATTATATGGAGAGACTGTTTGAAATATCAAAACGATTGGTGAGTAATGTTGAGACCAAATTCTATCGTTACCTATATAATGAGATCGATTGGACCGACAGTTTGATAATGCTCAGGGGTGCTCGTGGTGTCGGTAAGACCACTATGATGTATCAAAGATGTAGACTCACGGAAGGTAAAGGATTATACGTTTCGCTTGATCAATTATGGTTCAACGATCATACTATAATTGAATTGGTAGACTATCATTATAAACATGGAGGAACTCACTTGTTTCTTGATGAGGTACATAGGTATCCTCGAAATAATTGGGAACAAGAACTTAAAAACATCCATGACAGTTATCCAAACTACAAGATAGTATTTACTGCTTCTTCTTTGTTGCAACTAAACAGTAAGGTTGCAGACCTATCCCGTAGAGTGGCTATTTATGAACTGCGTGGACTCTCTTTCCGAGAATATTTGAACTTTAATGGTGTTTTGGAAAATGAACCATATAGTATGGGTGACATCCTTAACAATCATACTGAAATTGCATCATCAATTTCATCGAGAGTGAGGATAATTGGTGAATTTGACAATTACATAAAAAAGGGGTACTATCCTTTCTTTATGAACACATCATCATTCACCTATATTCAGCGTGTTGAACGCATAGTGCAGACAGTGATTGACATAGATATTCCATCTGTAGCAAATATAGAATATGAAACTCAGTTGAAACTTAAGAAACTTATTGTCATTCTTGCCGAACAAGTTCCGTTTGTTCCTAATATGTCAAAATTAAGCAGAGATGTAGGAGTTACCCGCAATCAATTGTTGAAACTTTTTCAACTGTTATGCGAGGGAGCTATCCTTCGCTCACTCAATGAGGCTGCTACTCAGCCAAAAACTGCGGCAAAGCCGGGAAAAATATTGTTTGATAATCCTTCGGTAATGCAAGCATTGGGAGCCAACCATCATATAGGCACAGTCCGGGAGAGTTTTGTCGCCTCAATGTTGAGTAGCGTAGGAAAAGTCTATAGTGCCAAATCTGGTGATTTCTTGTTAGACCGTAAATATTTGTTTGAAGTAGGAGGCAAAGGAAAAGGATTCTCCCAGATATCGGATATTCCCGACAGTTACGTGATAGCGGACGATCTTGAAATAGGCTTTGGCAATAAGATACCGCTGTGGCTATTCGGCTTCCTATATTGAGTA
>CAMWJD010000075.1 GCA_947174515.1 uncultured Porphyromonadaceae bacterium | reverse complement strand
CAATAAGCACACTTTTTTCTCAAAATTTTGAAATCTTCAAAAAAATTTGTAATTTTGTCATTTATAAGAAACCATTTATAAAACGCATCATGAAGTTTACATTCTTAACTCCCTTTCTCATGGGAGCTGTAGCATTCTCAGTCTCAGCTGCAGATTATAATTATCTGACTGAAGGATTTGAAGATGCCAACTGGCAACAGGGAAAAGCGACTGTCAGTGTAGCTACCGGCGACTGGACAGTCAACAAAAACAAATCAACTACTTCAGAAGCTCACTCCGGCTCAGCATCTCTTGAATTCACAGCTAAACAAGGACTTACGTCTCCAAGACTCACAAAAGGAGCCGGTGCCATTATCTATTATGCTCTTGACACCAACCGCCAAGTCACTGTGGAAAAATCATCTGATGGAAACACATGGATCGGAATAGAATCATATAAAGAGACAACTCCCTGGACTCGCCATATCGTGATGGTCAATGATCCGGATGCGCGATATGTTCGCTTCAGTATCAATTCAAATAAGCAGTTCTACCTTGATGACCTGCTGATAACTCTTCCTGATGGCACGGATGGCGAGGGCAATTCTGTGGTGACCATGCTTGATCTCCCATATTTCACTCAAAATTTTGAGAACAAGAACGAGTATCCCGCTTCCAAAGATGCCGCTTCTTCTGAAACTTCTTTTGACGTGGCAGGACAAGGTCAATGGGTTTATTATAACGCATATCGCGGCACAAATGAATCCTATATTTCTGACGGTTCTGGAGCTTCGCTTCGAATGTTAAAGAATGGATCTTATGTGGTGACTCCGGTGCTCAGCCAAGGTGTGGTGTCAGTTAGGTTTAATGAGGGTCGTACCCAAAAGAAGCTTAATCTTTACACGTCTTCAGATGAAGGCGTCACATGGACTTTAGCTAAGAATATCGTGACTGACACAGACAACTCAGTTTTCCTTTATGATAGAGATATCAATCGAATAAAAATCGCAAATGAAAGCTCTTCCGATGCCGATATCGATAATCTGACAGTGACAGCTTATCCGGAGGGAACACCGGCGACAGTAAACACAACCGATCCCGTTTCCATTAGTTCTTCTTCCGCTACCGTAGGAGGAAGCATCACTTCTCAAGGCGACCGACCCGTCATCTCTGCAGGAATCTGCTGGACTTCTAATGGAACTCCATCCGTAGCTGCCAATACTGTAGCAGCTACAGGATCAGATTTCACCGTGACTATCACAGGGCTCCCGGCAGAAACAAACATCAAATACTGTGCATATGCCATTTCTTTGGCCGGCGTGGCATACGGCGAAGTCAAGGAATTCAAGACTGCAGATGCTCAAAAACCTTCCGTAGAAGCCGGATCTATTGATATGATCGAAGATCTTTCTTCAGAAACAAGCTTGACTGTCAACGCTTACATCAAGATCGTAGACAATGGAGGTGCTCCTATAAATGCAGCCGGATATATCGTGGAAACTCCGGGACTTCCGACTGTAGAAGCTGACGCACGTCAATATAATGACAATCTTTATTTAGTCGGACTAAAGCTCATGCCTGAGACCGATTATACGCTCACTCCATATGCTGAAAACCGCATAGGCCGCTCTCTCGGCACATCATTTGCTTACACAACTCCGAAGGTGGTGACACCCGAATATGCGCACAAGGTATATTATTGCGATCCGGAGGGAGATGATTCGACAGCCGACGGCTCGGAACAGCATCCATTCTTTAGCCTTCAGAAAGCGGCTGATCTCGTAAACGCAGGCGATACAATCTATATGAATTCCGGAACTTATAAATATGCTTCACGAATCAACATTAAAAATGTCGGAGAGAAAAATTCCGGAAAAATCGCTCTATTCGCCCGTGGCGGAAGAGCAGTGCTCGACTTCAGCTCCATGGCGGTGGCTGACAATAATCAAGGCATACGTCTGACTGGTAGCCATTGGCACATATATGGCATTGACATTTACAATGCCGGCGACAACGGATTGCTGATTGAGCGCGACAAACCTACAGGTGGTTCTTACTCAGACATCGCGGCTAACACACACCAAGGGCACCACAACATCATTGAAAATTGCTCATTTGTGCGTAATGCTGACACCGGCCTGCAAATGAAAAACCTTGCAGCCTATAATATGGTGATTAACTGCGATTCTTATTTCAATATAGATCCGGGAGAAGGGAATGCCGATGGCTTTGCCGTTAAGATCTCTCATGGCGACGGCAACTATTTCTACGGATGCCGCGCATGGCGAAACAGCGACGACGGCTGGGATCAGTTTATCAAAAAAGAAGGTGGTTTCCCTGATGATATAACAACAACACTTGACAATTGCTGGGCTTTTGAAAACGGTTATCTTGAAAACGGAGAGCCTTGTTCCGGAAACGGCAACGGATTCAAGATGGGTAGCGATCAAGGTCGAAATAATATCATAATGAATCGTTGCCTCGCATTCGACAATCTGCAGAAAGGGTTTGACCAGAACCATAACACAGGCAATATGATTCTCAATAACTGCACTGGGTATGCAGCAAAATACACTGCCAACAGCAGCCATTACACATATCGCATGGATGAGGGTGTGGCTGCCGGACACGAAATCCGCTTTACCAATTGCATCGCCATAAGTGATGGCATTTCTGACCGTAACAAAAGTGAATATGCACCTTATTCAGTAACAGGAAAACAAATCACCTGCGACTTCAATACCCTTCCGGAAGATTTCGTTTCGATCTCTACCTTGGGCACAGATGGAAGTCGCGATGAGAATGGCAATCTGCCGGAACTTGACTTCATGAAGATTCGTCCGGGTAATTCACGTCTCATTGACGCCGGCACGCCTGTGACTCCATATGAAGGCGAAAGCGTGTTCTCCACAGGAATAACTTTCAACGGTGCCGCTCCCGACTTAGGATGCTTCGAAACCGGCGAAACATTAGGCATTGATGAAATATTTGCTACAAATCAAGCCTCCGATCTCTCAGTAGGAATCACTTCCACAAATTGCGGACTCATTGTGCTCAACGTAGAAGGGCTTCAACCCACTGACCAATCATTCGTGACAGTCTGCAATCTTACAGGACAAATGATTTACTCGGCCGGGTTCAACGGCACAACCACTACCCTTGACCTTCGAGGCAACAAAGGAATAGCAATCATTAGCATCCGGACTCCAAAAGGACACACCGCTATAAAAACTGAATTATAAAACAAATAAAAGATGGGAGGCCTGCGCGCCTCCTCTCTTTTATTTTTTAGATACTATCCCATAAATTTGAAACATATGATAAGATTTGCTGAATCAGGCGATGTCAATGCCATTATGAACCTTCTTCATCAAGTCAACGATGTCCATGCCGATGGACGTCCTGATCTTTTCATACACGGCCATACCAAATATTCCTCCTCAGAAATCATAGGCTTGATCAATAATCCGGATTATCGGATCTTCGTATATTCAGATGAAGACGGAGAAGTGAAAGGACACGCTTTCTGCATCATCCAAGACCATACATCAGATCCCCATCTTGCTAAAATACGCACATTATATATCGATGACATATGTGTTGATTCCGATTGCAGAGGACTTCACATAGGGGAAAGCATTTATCAGGCCGTAAAGAAATATGCTCAAGAAGAAGCTTTTCATAATATTACATTAAATGTCTGGAGTTGCAATGAAAGCGCCCTGCGTTTCTACGAGAAAATGGGACTCCGGCCTTACAAATCAGGAATGGAAGAAATTTTAGATTCCATCTCATAATTAACCGAATAACATGAAACTTTCCACCAAACTCGCATCAATCGCAGTATCCTTGACTTGTCTCTATGGCTCTGCTGCCGCTCCTATAGTTTATTTCGACCGCCCCGCTGATTTCTTTGAAGAGACATTTGTGATCGGCAACGGCACTCAGGGTGCAATAATCTACGGAGATCCTTACTCTGAACGAATATCACTCAACGATATTACCTTCTGGACCGGAGAGCCGGATTCCACCGTCTATACACCCGGTGCTTACAAGGCCATACCCGAAATTCGCGCAGCTCTTGACAACGGTGACTATCAGCTCGCTGAAAAACTTCAGAGAAAGGTACAGGGACATTACACCAATAACTACCAACCCATAGGGAACCTTTTAATTGATTTCGCAGACAAGACCGAAGCGACAAACTATTCCCGCAAATTGAATATTGCCGATGCAACCGCAAATGTCAATTACAAAAAAGGGAACAATGAAATAACTACCCAATATTTTGCTTCTGCCCCGGATAGCGTCTTGATTATTAAATTGACAGCTCTACATCCTATTGATTTCACACTCTCTTTTGAGTCTCCTATCAGGAATTGTACGGTTTCCTACTCCGGGAAGAGAATCGTGGCGGAAGGACGCGCACCCTATTCTTCAATGCCGAGCTATGTGAAAGTGCCCGATGATCAAAAGATGCTGTCTGATGACTCCCGCGGGATGCAATTCCGCGCGGATATCCGCGCTATCGCGCCGGGAGCAACCGTGAAATACAACAATGACGGAGCCCTGCAAATAAAAAAAGCTAAAGAGACATTGATAATAATAGGTATTGCCACCAGTTTCAACGGAGCTGATAAAAATCCGGCGACTAATGGAGCTGATTTCCGCGCAATAGCATCAAGAAAGGCCGGCACAGCTGAGAAAAAAACATATGAGGAGTTACTCAACAGACACATCTCAGACTATTCAAGCCTTTTCTCGCGTGTCAATATCGACCTTGGAGATTCAGATAGCGCGCTCAATGAGATGCCTATTGATATCAGACTAAAAAATTATCATGACAATTCAGCTTACGATCCCGACCTTGAAGAATTGTATTTCAACTTCGGAAGATATTTGCTTATAAGCTGCTCCCGCACTCCTCGGGTGCCGGCAAATCTTCAAGGGCTTTGGAATGAATCCATCCTCCCTCCCTGGAGCTCTAACTACACAACTAACATTAACGTAGAAGAAAACTATTGGCCTGCCGAAGTAACTAATCTCAGCGAACTCCATATGCCGCTTCTCACATTTATCAAGCAACTCCCTGCTACAGGACAAGAGACTGCAAGAGAATATTATGGAGTGAACCGTGGCTGGTGTCTGGGACATAATTCCGACATATGGGCCATAACAAATCCCGTAGGACTTAATTCCGGATCACCGCAATGGGCTAATTGGAATATGGGGGGTGCCTGGATTGCATCCCATATTTGGGAACATTATCTTTTTACCCGAGACATCCAATTCCTTGAGGAATATTATCCTACACTTAAAGGAGCGGCAGAATTCTGTCTTGATTGGATGATTCAAGACAAAGACGGCTATCTTATCACCTCTCCGTCAACTTCTCCGGAAAATAACTTCATTACTCCCGACGGCAAAGCCGTGGCTACTTCTGCCGGAGGTTATGCTGATATCGCCATGATTCGCCAATGCCTGGCCGACACCCGGGATGCTGCAAAAGTGCTCAATACAGACAACGATCTGGTTCAGGAAATAGATGCCGCCCTCTCCCAAATTGCCCCTTACCGTATAGGCAATGCAGGGCAACTTCAAGAATGGGCTGAAGATTTCAAGGAGAAGGATCCTCAACACCGTCATCAGTCTCATTTGTATGGACTCTATCCCGGTCATCACATATCGATATCCGAAACTCCCGAACTCGCTGAAGCCGCGGCCAAAACCCTCGAAATAAAAGGTGATAACACTACGGGATGGAGCACCGGATGGCGTGTCAATCTACTTGCACGGCTCGCAGATTCAGAAAAGGCATATTCCATGTATCGCAGACTCCTCAAATATGTAAGTCCGGATAAATATGATGGTCCTGACAAACGAAAAGGAGGCGGGACATATCCTAATCTTCTTGATGCTCATTCGCCTTTCCAAATTGACGGGAACTTTGGTGGCACAGCGGGTGTGGCAGAAATGCTCATTCAATCCACCCCCAACTCCATCACCCTTCTTCCTGCTCTCCCATCCCAGTGGATAGACGGAGCAGTGTCGGGAATGAGGACACGAACCGGAGCTACCGTAGACTTTACGTGGAAAAACGGAGATGTTACGTCTGCCCATATCATTCCGGCGGCTGATGGAGAGATGACTTTAATTGCCAATGGTGTCCGGATTCCTTTAAAACTTTCAAAAGGAACTCCAATCAACTTAACCGACCTTAAGAAGCTATGACACACCCATCAGCAAAGTGAAAGTTGAATTATACCCTATATTGTAAAAAATTCAAAGTCCACAGCACTTAAAATTTTTTACTTTTATTCAATTTTTTCAATAAATTTTATTAACTTTGCATGATAAGTAGGCGATAACCTGATTATCTTACATGTTATTTCCTTCTGACAACAAGAATAACAAACTATTAAATACTAACGAAACCCATCAGAAACAACATGAAAAGATTCGCATTCAAAATGTTTCTTAAACCCGGATATGAAGCGGAGTATGAAAAACGCCATGCTCAGCTCTGGCCGGAACTCAAAAAACAAATTGCCGACTCCGGAGTCCGCAACTATTCTATCTATTGGGATAAAGATACAAACATTCTTTTCGGTTACCAAGAAGTAATCGGCGACTCTAACTCACAAGACGCTGAAGCAGCTGACGAAATCACTCGCAAATGGTGGGACTTTATGGCCGATATAATGGAAGTCAACCCTGACAATTCTCCCGTAACTGTTCCTATTAAAGAAGTATTCCACCTTGATTGATTTTGGAAATGGCTAACACATATCATCTCGCCGTGGACCTCGGCGCAACCTCAGGTCGCACTATTTTAGCCACTTTTGATGGCAAAAAGGTAGATATGCAAGAAATTGCCCGCTACCATTATCCTATGCTCCCTATCAGAGATCACCAGTATTGGAATCTCCCGCTGATTTATCAGCACATAGTCGAATCAATGAAGACTTGTGCCACTATTCTTTCCGAAATGCCGGAGAAGCCTGCGCTCAAGAGCATCGGTATCGACACATGGGGTTGCGACGTGGCATACTTCCTTAAAGACGGAAGCATCGCGAGCCTCCCGTATTGCTATCGCGACACTCACACTGTCGGAGCAGTAGAACGCTTCTGTAAAGAAATGCCGAAAAAAGAAGTCTATGCTAAGACCGGCATCCAGTTTATGGATTTCAACACTCTTTTCCAACTTGATACCATCAGAAGGAATAATCCTGAAGTCCTTGACAATGCCGATAAGATTCTCTTTATTCCGGATGCTCTTTCCTATATGCTGACAGGAAAGGCTGTCACCGAACGCACAGTGGCATCAACTTCTCAGATTCTTAATCCAAACACCGGAGAACTTGATGAGGTGCTTCTTGCGAAAGTAGGACTCACCCGTGATAAATTCGGTCCGATGATCGAACCCGGTGAGGAAATAGGGACTCTACTTCCCCGTCTGGCTGAACTCACAGGTCTTGGAGAAGTTCCGGTAGTTGCAGTTGCCGGCCATGATACAGCCTCGGCTGTTGCAGCAGTGCCGACTCCCGACAAAAACTATGCATACCTCAGCTGCGGAACATGGTCGCTCCTTGGCATCGAAAATGAAGGTCCTATCATTACTGACAAGAGCCTCGAATACAACTTCACCAATGAAGGAGGCGTGGACGGAACTATCCGTGTCCTCAAAAATATTACCGGCCTATGGCTATTCGAGAGATGCAGAGAGGAATTCAAAGACGCGCCGAAAGAGATCGCCGAATTGGCCGCCCTTTATCTCGAAAGTGACTGCCCGAGCATTGTAAATCCGGATGATCCTTCTTTCGCCAACCCGGCCAGCATGACAAAAGCAATCGACGAATATTGCGAAAAGACCGGACAACCCAAACCAAATACTCCGGCCGACTACATAAGAGTCGTCTATCGCAGTCTTGCTCACAGATATGGCGAAATCACCGAATGGCTTCGCGAACTCTCTCCGGAGGAAATCAAGCGTCTCCACGTGATCGGAGGAGGATCCCGCAATAAGCATCTTATGCAGATGGCGGCTGACACTCTCGGTATTCCCGTTGTAGCAGGTCCGGCAGAATGCACGGCACTTGGCAATGTACTTATGCAATTGCGCGCTTCCAAAGCACTTTCTTCTCTTAAGGAAATGCGTGAGGTGGCTATCAATTCAACCGAGACAGTGACATATGCTCCCCAATCATGATCTTTCGGAAGATATTAAATTATTCCGGACTATCTAAAAATTCAACAACTTCGATATTTCTGACAATCAATAAATCTAAATACTAAAACAACCGCATTATGAAAGAAGAACTTATCAAAAAAGCCTATGAAGTGGCTAAAGAAAGATATGCCGCTATAGGCGTAGACACAGACCTTGTACTTAAGCAAATGCAGGATTTCCACCTCAGCATGCACTGCTGGCAGGCCGATGACGTGACAGGATTCGAGCCCCGCGAAGGTGGACTGACAGGTGGTATTCAGGTAAACGGAAACTACCCCGGCCGTGCTCGCAATATCGATGAACTGCGTGACGACGTGCTCTATGCCATGAGCCTGATCCCCGGCAAACACCGCCTGAACCTGCATGAAATCTATGGTGATTTCAAAGGTAAATACGTAGACCGCGATGAAGTGACTCCGGAACACTTCCAGAGCTGGATCGAGTGGGGTCTCGCTCATGATATCAAACTGGACTTCAACTCCACTTCATTCTCTCACTCAAAGAGCGGCGACCTCAGCCTCTCCAACCCCGACAAGAGCATCCGTGACTTCTGGATCGAGCACTCTAAACGCTGCCGCGCCATCTCTCAGGCCATCGGTGAAGCTCAGAACGATCCTTGTATCATGAATACTTGGGTTCACGACGGAAGTAAGGATATCACCCTCAATCGTTCGCTCTACCGTGAACTGTTGAAAGATTCTCTCGACCAGATTTTCGAACACCGCTACGACATGATGAAAGACTGCGTGGAATCTAAAGTGTTCGGCATTGGCCTTGAAAGCTACACTGTCGGCAGCAACGATTTCTACACTGCTTACGCAGCTCAGCGCAACATGATGATCACTCTTGACACAGGTCACTTCCATCCGACTGAAAGTGTGGCCGACAAGGTAAGCGCAATGCTTCTTTTTGTGCCTGAGCTCATGCTCCACGTTTCACGTCCGATCCGTTGGGACTCCGACCATGTCACCATCATGGACGATCCGACAATGGATCTCTTCAGCGAGATCGTTCGTGCCGGTGGTTTGAACCGCGTTCACTATGGCCTCGACTACTTCGATGCAACTCTTAACCGCATCGGCGCTTATGTAATCGGTAGCCGTGCAGCTCAGAAGTGTATGCTCCGCGCTCTTCTCGAGCCTGTCACCACTCTTCGCAATTATGAACTCGAGGGCAAATACTTCCAGCGTCTCGCGCTCCTCGAAGAGTGCAAGAACCTCCCATGGAATGCTGTCTACGACATGTTCTGCCTCAACAACAATGTTCCTGTAGGTGAATCCTACATCAAGGAGATTGAAAAATATGAGGCTGACGTGACTTCAAAGCGTTAATCCGAGACTTTATCAACCTCATAAGGCGTGGGTAATCTTACCCATGCCTTATGTCAATAACAACTCTTCATTTAGTTTAAAATGCTTTTTATCGGATTACTGATTATAGCCATCGGCTCTTTCTTCCAATCGAGCTGTTATGTGCCGATCAATAAAATTAAAGACTGGAGTTGGGAAAGCTATTGGTTTATTCAAGCAGTATTCGCTTTCCTGCTTTTGCCGTTCCTTGGAATGATTCTTGCAATTCCGGAAGGCCACACCATTGGAGAACTTTTTGAGTCATCATCTCCTTTTAATATCTGGATGACAATACTTTTCGGTGTGCTTTGGGGCATCGGCGGATTGACATTCGGCCTTTCTATGAGATACCTCGGTGTGGCTCTGGGACAATCAATAGCACTCGGCACATGCGCAGGTCTTGGCACGATAATGGGTCCTGTGATGCTTGAGATTTTCTTCCCGGAAACCGACCCTCTTTCACAACTTACATTCTCTGTAATCACCGGCGTGATTGTAACTCTTATCGGCATAAATATCATCGGTATTGCTGGTGCGATGAAAGCAAAGGCTCTGAGTGCGGATGAATCAAAATCTACTGTAAAAGACTTCAATTTCCCGAAAGGTATTCTTATCGCTCTCCTCTGTGGCTTCATGAGCGGCTGCTTCAATATCGGACTTGTATTTGGCACAGACATCAATTTCGGCGCTATGACACCGGATGCATATAAGACACTTCCGGCGACTTTCCTCGTGACTCTCGGTGGTTTTGTCACAAATGCAGCTTATTGCTTCTATCAGAACTCTAAAAACCACACTTGGAGCGATTATGGAAAATCTGACGTGCTCATCAACAATATATTCCTCTGCCTTCTTGCCGGCGCTCTATGGTATAGCCAGTTCTTCGGACTTTCCATAGGAAAGGGATTCCTGGTAGATTCGCCGACTTTGATGACTCTTTCATTCTGCATACTCATGGCATTCAACGTAATCTTCTCAAATGTCTGGGGTATCATTCTGAAAGAATGGAAAGGATGTCCTCCAAAAACGATAGCTGTGCTTATTGTAGGAATCATCGTCTTGATTATCGCATGTTTCCTTCCTCAATTAATCTAACCAACATTAATTACAAAAAAATATGTCTTCAGTTTTAGATAATAATCCGGGGCTTGCCCATCAGGTGAACCAAGTGGCAGAAGCGGCCGGCTACCTTTGGCAAAAAGGTTGGGCTGAACGCAACGGCGGTAATATTACAGTTAATGTGACAGAACACATAACTGATGAAATGAAAAAGATGCCTGCCATCGCAGGTCCTTTCCCTATTGGATCCACTCTTCCGCATCTTAAAGGTTGCTGGTTCTATTGCAAGGGCACTCAGATGCGTATGCGCGACCTGGCACGTTGGCCTATGGACAACGGTTCGATAATTCGCATCTGCGATGACTGCGCAAGCTATGAAATTGTGGCTGACAAACCGGTGAAACCGACTTCAGAACTTCCTTCTCACCTTGCAGTCCACAACTATCTCATTGGAAAGGGATCAACCTACAAAGCAAGTCTGCATACACATCCCATCGAGCTTGTAGCCATGAGTCACAATCCTGA
Organism: uncultured Porphyromonadaceae bacterium; assembly: GCA_947174515.1. GTDB lineage: Bacteria > Bacteroidota > Bacteroidia > Bacteroidales > Muribaculaceae > Lepagella. The sequence goes on along the minus strand of CAMWJD010000075.1, from coordinate 353 downwards.
ATATCTCAAGAAGGATGTTCTCACCAAAATCTTATGGTCAATGATTCCGGAGACTAAAGCTTTTGCTCCCCGCGGTCTCGGCATCGTCCCTTACATGCTTCCATCTTCCAACGAGCTCGCGTATGCAACCATCAAGGCTATCGACGACAATTATGATGTAGTGATGTGGGAAAAGCATGGCGTATTCGCTGTGGAAAACGATATAATGTCTGCTTTCGACCAAGTCGATGTGCTGAATAAGAGCGCCAATATCTACATGTGCGCTTGCAATATGGGCTTTGAGCCTGAGGGTATGTCGGATGCTCAGATGACAGAAATTTCCACCGTTTTCAATTTGCCTAAATAAGGACTTG
>CAMWJD010000074.1 GCA_947174515.1 uncultured Porphyromonadaceae bacterium | reverse complement strand
GCCGTTTTCAGCCCTTGATCTTCCCCGGAACGGATTATCTTTATTGACGAGGTAATATTTCAAAAGTTGCTTCAATAGGATAGTGGTCTGACGTGTTTATGCCATGTCTTTTGGTCTTGAGGGCTCTCAGACGATCGCCTCGATAAAATATCTGATCGATGTGGAAAAGCAACAAGAATTGATTGAACGTGTTGGTAGGGCCAAGACTTGTCTCTGAATAAGCATCCTTAAAGCCTGAGTTGCGCATGATTCGATATGCCCAACTTCCGGCCACATCGTTGAAGTCGCCGCATGCTATGATTGGATTGATGTCGATAATAGTCTCTGCCATTTCTGCCACATTATAAGATCTGGCTCGAAAAGCCTCGCTAAGTTTTGGAAATATCTCCTGCCTGAATTCATTATAGCTTTTCTTGGCAGACCGAACTCCTCTGATATCTGTGACAACCTCTCTTTCGTTGTCGGTAAGGTAATATGATGTCATATGAAAATTTAAGAGATTAAGCTTAAAGCCATCGATATTCACCTCAAACAATCTCCAGCGTCGACGGTTGCGCCAGTACTCTTCCTTTTCCGGATCATCAGATTTTATTGCATGCATGGATACAGGGAATTTTGAGAGAACTTTTAAATCATCGTCTGTGGTGCCGGCGCGGTATGGGTAAGCGTTATATAAAGAATCGATCAGCCGGCGGCTCCAATGATGGATTTCTTCGGCATCTTCAAAATTGACAAGTTCCTGAAGACAGATAATGTCGGCATCGCTTTCTATAAGAAACTTGATGGCGCGATTTCCCGGAGCATCCGATTTCGTGGTGTCGGCTAAATGAAGGCAATTATATGTCATCACCCTGAATGTCCTGTTCCCGTCATCTGCTGATTTGGAAAATGCTATTGGAGTGACGTCTTTAAGGCTCCCCCAGCATGCTATTAAGGTAAGGATGGCTGTTATTCCCATTATAAGGCGACCGTTTTGCAGCCATAATATGCCTGCTATCAGTGTTGCGATTGCCAGGTAAGGAAGGGCGAGCACCAAGACAGATGGAAAGGCTATATACTCAGGATCGCATTTGCCTCCGTAGGCCGCGGCAATCGTTATGACAAACAGAATAATTGATGCTATTTTAAGAGCTAATCTAAAAAGTGGCGAGATCAGTATCATTTTGGGTTAAAAATTTTTTTTGAATTATTTGAGCCTCTGTGAAAGTTCATTGAGTTCTTTTCTTTCCTTGCGGGAAAGACTGCCATAGCCGGAAATCTTTATTTTATCAAGCAGGGCATCCAGCCGCTCCAGGTCGGCACGGCGGTCATTAAGCACACGCACCATTCTGTCAGCACTCCGGGAGGCGCCGTTCTCCTTTGTATATTTCCGGTGAGGTATGACTTTTGCCAGCCATGCGGCCGGGTCTGTGCCATTACGGAGCATCAGACCTAAGGATAAGCCCCATATCGCACCTCCCAAGTGGGCCGCTTGATTGCCGCCGCCTCCTAAGAAAGTCAGTATGCAACAGACTATCGCCACCCATTTAAGCTTTATTTCTCCAATAAGCAGTAAATTCACTTCAAAGTCGGGCAGCATGATAGCGGCAACCGACATTACTGCAATCACTGCCGCGCTGCATCCGCATAGCCAACCTGATCCATATCCTAAGGCGGCTGCTGCCAGAAACAGCACTCCTCCGGCAATTCCTCCTCCAAAAAACGCAGTGGCAAGTTGACGGTCGGCAAGTCGGAGAAGCATTATCTTTCCAAACCAATAGAGCCAAAGCACATTGAAGAGCACATGGAGCGCTTCAAAATGAATAGCCATATAAGTAAGGAGTGTCCAGGGGCGTGTCAGGAAGGTCGGGAAGTAAGACGGCAACGTAAGCCATTCAGTGATCGGCACATCGAAATGGAGCAGACGTCCCGCAAGAGAGAGCATCATGACTATAAGCCAGATTCCGATTTCTCCAAGAGTGAGAATTGCCAGCAGCGAGCTTCCGTTGCAATAATTTTTCCACTTCTCTATCATCAGATGACAAAGATTAAAGATAAAAGATTAAATATTTAAGTTTCGCAAGCTAAACTTAAGGGTTAAAAGGTTATGAGGTTAATTTTGCCAATTATAAGGTATAAATATATCTGAGTATTCATACTCAACTCATACCCCCTTAGCCTTATAACCTTCTTAACCTTCAACTTTCGCAAGCGAAAGTTGAGTTAAATATTAAATGGAATAGTGGTGCCTATTCAAAATTCACTGAATTCTCAATTAATAACGGTGAAGAGTTCCTTTCTTTTTCCAATAAAGAAGCATGAAGATGCCGAAGAGCATTCCTCCAAGATGGGCGAAATGTGCTACGGTGCTTACGCTGCCGCTGATTCCCAGGAAGAATTCAATCACTCCATATCCGATTACCATGTATTTTGCTTTGATTGGTACAGGAATAAAGAAGAAATATAGAGGCATATCGGGGAATGTGAATGCAAATCCGAGCAGAATTCCGTAGATGGCGCCGGAGGCGCCTATTGTCACCATCTGCGACTTGAAATCAGCTATTGCCTGAAGCCACTTTGAGTCGCCGCTGTTGACAGCGGCATCTACGATTTCTTTCATATGTGCTGTGGTGAGGCCGTTGAGGCGGGCTATTCCATCTATATAATCAGATTTCCATGTCAGTTCCCATACTCCTTCCTGCACGATGGCTGCTCCGAGTCCGCAGACGACATAGAAAAGCAGAAATCGTTTTGATCCCCACACCTGTTCCAATATTCTGCCAAACATCCAGAGAGAGAACATATTGAAGAGTATATGCATCGGACTGCGGGGATCGTGCATGAACATATAGGTGAATATTTGTGCTGGATTGAAGAGAGTGCTTCCGAACATATGAAGCCCCAGGCGGTTGACGAGAACAGTGGAAAATCCAGGGACGAGAATTTCGGCAAACCAAACGATAAAATTTATTATTATAAGGTTTTTGGTGACAGGTGGGATAGCGCGCCACCATCCCCCGGAAGAAGATCCATTATACATATACAGGTGTTTAAAGTTTGTGTATTATACTGCAAAATTAACAAATTTAGTCTTGATTTCAGCCTAAAATGAAGAAAAATCATATTATTTTAGTTTTTTTTATATTTTTTTCTTTAAAAAGTTTGCAGTTAATATTTTTAACACTATATTTGCAACTTGAAGTCAAATTAGTATAAAAACAAGTAGTTAACCATATTAAACCAAAATTTAGAATTATGAACAAGACAGATCTCGTCAATGAAATCGCCGCAAAGGCCGGTCTTACTAAAGAAGACTCTAAGAAAGCCCTCAATGCAGTCCTTGAATCAATCGGACAGGCTCTCGCTAACGAAGACAAAGTGCAGCTCATCGGTTTCGGTACTTTTGCAGTAGTAGAGAAACCATCTCGCGAAGGTATCAATCCCCGTACTAAAGAAAAAATCCAAATCCCGGCTCGCAAGGTTGTGAAATTCAAACCCGCCGACACTCTTGGAAAGTAACCGGCTGCCACGATATAGGATAAAACTTTAAATACGCAGGCTTATTCCTGATTAAAGGAAGAGGCCTGCGGATTTTTTTTGTATATTTCATTATTTATTGTTAAATTTGCATACAAATTTGACACATATACAAATGAAAATAGAATCGATTATAACTCAAGGCGTAAGTGATGCTGTCAAAGCTCTCTATGCGCTTGAATTTCCTGCTGACAAGATACAACCGCAGCAGACCAAGAAGGAATTTGAAGGGAATCTCACCATAATGGCGTTCCCTTTTCTCAAGGCTTCGCACAAATCTCCTGAAGCTACAGCTACGGAAATAGGAGAGTGGCTTGTCGCAAATGTGCCGGCAGTCGAGAAATTCAATGTAGTGAAAGGCTTCCTCAACCTCTCGGTCAATCCTACGTTTTGGCTCACCACACTTCATGCAATTGCTGAGGATCCTGATTTCGGTATCCGTCATGCTGATGAAAATTCCGATCTTGTGATGGTGGAATATTCCAGCCCCAACACCAACAAACCTCTCCACCTTGGCCATGTACGCAATAATCTGCTTGGCTATTCCTTGGCTAAAATCCTTGAGGCCAACGGGCATAAGGTGGTCAAGACCAATATCGTCAACGACCGCGGAATCCATATCTGCAAATCCATGCTGGCATGGCAAAAGTGGGGCAACGGCATCACGCCCGAAGCTGCCGGAAAGAAAGGCGACCATCTGATCGGCGATTTCTATGTGCTCTTCGACAAGCACTTCAAGGATGAGGTCAAAGAGCTCATGGAAAAAAATAACATTTCAGAAGATGAAGCAAAGGCTCAGTCTCCTCTTATGCTTGAGGCGCGCGAGATGCTCCGCAAGTGGGAAGCCGGCGACAAAGAAGTGCGTGATCTCTGGAAAATGATGAACGAATGGGTATATGCCGGTTTTGATGAGACCTACAGACGTCTTGGTGTAGGCTTTGATAAAATTTATTATGAGAGCGACACCTATCTTCAGGGCAAGGATCTCGTCCTTAAAGGCCTTGATGAAGGAATCATGTATCGTAAGGAAGATGGTTCTGTTTGGGCTGACCTCACTTCCGACGGTCTCGACCATAAGCTTTTGCTTCGGGCCGACGGCACATCGGTCTATATGACTCAGGACATAGGCACTGCCAAGCTCCGGTATCAGGATTTCCCTATCGACAAGATGATCTACGTAGTAGGCAACGAACAGAACTATCATTTCCAGGTGCTTTCGCTTCTTCTTGACAAACTCGGATTCAAGTGGGGCAAAGATCTTACTCATTTCTCCTACGGTATGGTGGAACTCCCCGAAGGAAAGATGAAAAGCCGTGAGGGAACTGTAGTCGATGCCGATGATCTCATCGACAAGATGATTTCAGATGCAGCCGAGACAGGCGCTGAGCGTTTCGCCGACATGCCTGAGGAGGAGCGTGCTGAAGTGGCGCGTGTCGTGGGTATGGGTGCTCTGAAATATTTCCTCCTGAAGGTGGATCCACGCAAGAATATGCTCTTCAACCCTAAGGAGTCGATTGATTTCAATGGCAACACCGGTCCTTTCCTGCAGTACACTTACGCCCGGATTCAGTCCGTGCTCCGGCGTGCCGGTGATGACTTTGATCCTCTCTATATGCCGACAGCCATCCCGAATGAGACGGAATCAGACCTTATTCAGAAAGTGGCGGATTTCCCGGAAGTGGTCAAGGAAGCCGGCCGTAGCTATAGCCCGTCGCTCATTGCCAACTATTGCTTCGAACTGGCCAAAGAATACAATCGTTTCTATCATGACTATAGTATATTGAAGGAAGAGAATGAGGCTGTCAGGAAGCTGCGCCTGTTGCTGAGCTTTGTAGTGGCGCGCACCTTGAAGTCGGGTGTCGCACTCCTCGGCATGGAGATGCCCGAAAGGATGTAAGATTAAACCGAATACCCGGTTTTATTGTCTTATAAATGTAAATGAGGCAAATTAGTCTAATTAGGCTAATGAGTCCAATTAGTCTAACTAAAACTAAAAAATTAAATTATATGTATCCGGATTATAATAATCAGACGCAGACTCCTCCTCCATATTATGGACAGTCTGCAGTTGCACGCCAGACTAATTCTGTCATGAAGCGTGTCTATGTCCGCATGTTTATCGGACTCCTCGTGTCGGCATTCTGTGCGCTGGGTGTGGCATCCAGTCCGGCAATCAGGGATTTCTTTTTCGGCAATTCGTTTATGATTTGGGGATTGGTGATTGCGATGTTTGCCATGGCGATCATTCTTCCTGTGAGGTTGATGAAGATGTCAAGTGGAACAGTGCTTACACTGTTTATTGTGTATTCAGCACTGATGGGTACGTTCCTCAGCAGTATATTCTTTGTGTATAAACTGCCGGCAATCGTATCTACGTTCTTTATCACCGCCGGTACGTTCGGTGCAATGTCGGTATATGGATATTTCACCAAATCCGACCTCACTAAGATGGGCTCATTCCTGATGATGGCTCTCTTCGGACTGATCATCGCCATGCTGGTGAATATATTTCTGAAAAGCGGCACGATGGACTATGTGATTTCTATCGTGGGAGTCTTGATCTTCATTGGCCTTACGGCATGGGATACTCAGCAAGTGAAGCAACTCGCTGCAGCAAACCTTGAGCCGGCACTTGCCGATAAGCTGGCGACAATGGGAGCGATGAATCTATATCTTGATTTCATCAATTTATTCCTCTTCCTATTGCGCATTTTCGGTGGCAACCGTGACTAATCTTATTTCTGAGCCTTCACAGATTTGCAATCTTTGATATTGCAATCTTTGAAGGCTCTTTTTTGTTATATCATGAGCGATTCTAAAGAAGGATCAAAAGAGTGTGCTTCACGCTCTATTCTTGCAGCCAATGGGGTGAACTTTCTCATTCCGTTTATTCTTATCACAAGCTGTTTCGCCCTTTGGGGATTTGCCAACGACATCACCAACCCGATGGTGAAGGCATTCTCGAAAATATTTCGTATGAGCGTGACCGACGGCAGTTTGGTGCAGGTAGCGTTCTACGGCGGATATTTTGCCATGGCGTTTCCGGCGGCCATCTTCATACGCCGATTCTCGTATAAGGCCGGAGTCTTATTTGGCCTTGGCCTTTATGCTTGCGGTGCTTTTTTGTTTTATCCGGCCATGCTCACCGGAAGTTATTATCCATTCCTCATTGCATATTTCATTCTGACTTGCGGACTGTCGTTTCTTGAGACAAGTTGCAATCCATATATTCTTTCCATGGGCCCTCCGGAAACCGCTACGCTACGTCTCAACATGGCGCAGTCGTTTAATCCCGTCGGTTCCCTATTGGGAATGTGGGTGGCGATGAATTTCATTCAGGCGCGTCTGAATCCACTTGAATCTGATGCGCGGGCGCTCTTAAGTCAGCAGGATTTTGAGGCTGTCAGGGATGCCGATCTGCTTACTCTGATCAGTCCATATGTTTTTATAGGCCTTGTAGTGACTCTGATGATTGTGCTGATTGCCTTGGTGAAAATGCCCGATAACGGCGACCAATCTCACTCTGTCGAATTCAAGGCTACATTAAAGCGATTGCTTTCCGTAAGACGCTATAGGGAAGGAGTGATAGCGCAATTTTTCTATGTCGGTGCGCAAATTATGTGCTGGACTTTCATTATCCAGTATGGCACACGTGTGTTCATGCTTGAAGGGATGGATGAGAAGAGCGCCGAGATTTTGTCGCAGCAATATAATATTGTGGCAATGGCCATATTCTGTGCAAGTCGGTTCGTTTGCACATATCTGCTCCGTTTTGTCAACGCCGGATTGCTTTTGGCCTGGTTTGCAATGGGCGCCGCAATTTTGTCGTCCGGGGTTATATTGTTAGGCGGACGTGCAGGGCTTTGTTGTCTTGTTGCGGTGTCAGCCTGCATGTCGCTTATGTTCCCTACAATTTACGGTATCGCTCTCGAAGGGTTGGGCGAGGATACAAAAATAGGAGGAGCCGGACTTATAATGGCTATTCTTGGCGGATCCGTTCTTCCCCCTCTGCAGGCGAGAGTGATAGACTGCGGTGTGATTGGAGGATATGCTGCCGTCAATTTGTCGTTTGTGTTGCCTTTGATCTGCTTTCTGGTAATAATAGCCTATGGCATTCGCTCGTCAAAGTATATATGACCGTTGCCCTCAGATTCCGGCCCTTTTCCCTATATGCGATCCACTTCTCCGAGGCTTACATACCATATGTAGGCCTCGCATTTTTTCGCTATCCCCGAATTCTCGACCGCTTCTTTATAATTGTATATCTGACGCTTGTATTTATCACTTCGTTTTTCTCCAAATTTATAATCCACAATTACGGCGGTTCCGTCAGGGCGAATCAGTAGACGGTCGGGTCGTCTCAGCTTTCCTTTATGGAGCAATCCGCGCTCATTGATCACTCTTTGGCCTTTGTCAAACCATCCATACTCTTTTACACTTGTCAATGCTTTTGAGATCTCTTCCTTGAGCTTCTGCATTTCATCTCTGTTGATGAAGCCCCCTGCCTTCATTTTCAGCAGGGCATGAGGAAGATCTTCCGCTGTCTTGATCTGTTCCATTATGGCGTGCATCAATTCGCCGAAGCGCCGGATATCTTCAGGGAGCGGAGGATCCTCGTCATTTTCAGATACGAATGGGAGCAAGCTTGAATCAGGAGAGGATGGATCTTCATATTTCAAAACCGAAACAAGATTGCCGCACCTGTATTCTTTGACTGTCACATTTAGAGGCTTCCCTTCTTTTTTCTTCCTTCCTTTGATTATTTCATCCGGGGTCAGTGGATTTCCATACGACCATGACTGACTGTCGGAGTCGACATTTATCTCATCTGCGGAGGGCAGGTATTCCTCTACGTCAGGATACTTATCTTTAATATCTGAAATTATATCGTCGGCTTCCGTGGCACATTTCCATAAATAATATCCTATGCGCTGAGTGTCTGTTGTCGAACCATCTTCCTTAAATCCGCACGGTGAGTAGATGTAGAGTTCATCGATAGCTCTTGTGTATGCCACATAAGCCATGTTTACCTTATCTGACAAATAATCATCAAGATATTTGCGATATATGTCTGCATGGATAGAGTTTTCAAGCCCCGGTTCACTCCATATTGGAATCCATGGAATCTGAGGTATTCCTGCGGCATCAGAGAGATCGGGCTTCACCCATAGCCATTCCCGTTGCAAAGCGGACATCGGCTTTATGGTCTGCTTCGAATATGGCACTATGACACACCTGAATTCAAGCCCCTTTGATTTGTGCACGGTCATTATGTTGACGGCATCTGTTTCTTCCGGAGATGCAATCGACCTGTACTTCCCTTTGTTGTCCCACCAATGAAGGAATGAGGCTATAGTGGCGACATGTCCTTCGCAATATTCAAGCACCATATCCTGAAGAGCCGCAAGGAAAGCAGCTTCCGATTTCCTTGTGTGGTCAGGGATGAATTCTCTGATGATATTCTCTATCAGCGCAGGAAGGACGGTAGTGCTCATGCCGGCAAGCATATCGCTGATGGCATCGGGATTATACTCGCCGTCGAGGAATCGGGACAAAAGTTCTGAAAATTCAGTTTCGGGATGGTGCATGGCGAAGAAACTGAAGTCTGCCTTTAATTTGCTCCAGTCGCCGGCCCCCTTTTCTTTTTGCTCTTCTATCGGATTTAATTTCGCGTGAGTTCCGTTGCTTATGGCTTCGAGTATGGACAATACAGTCTGTACGGCAGGCGATTCTCCTGCCTGCAATGAGTCGACGCTAATGAAATTGATCTTTTTTGCTATATCTTCCCTTTGATTATAAAGCATAATGCGGTCGATCACTTTTGTGCCTTGGTCATGTGTGTCGACCAGAACCGCTATCTCTCCCATTTTGTAGCCTCTGCTCAGCATATTGGCGATAAGCTCGGGAATCTCGTCGAAATGGGCAGGTATATCATCGTCTGTTTTTTCATTTTTGAAAAGTTGGATTTTGACATACCCGATATTGTCGGTGTGTGAGGCCGGTTGCACGGTGTTGGAGTACAGACGCACCATGGCGGGACCAAGTTCATTTGAAAAGAAACGGAAGAATAGATTATTGAATCTCACAATGCGCAGGCTGCTTCGCCAGTTGGTGTTTTCAGCGGGAGAGTTGCCACATTCAGTGCAAGTTTCAGAGAATTGCCGGGGCACTTTCTCTGTTATCAGGCTTGGGTCGGCATTTCTGAACCGATAGATACTTTGTTTCGCATCTCCGATAATCAGGTTGTCGTTGCCCTTCCCTTCGCTCTCAGACAGCAACGGACGCAGATTGCGCCATTGCATGTTGCTGGTGTCTTGAAATTCATCGATCAGGAAATGCTCAAGGCGGCTTCCGAGTCGTTCATATACGAAGGGCGCGTCATCATCTCCTATGATTCTGTTTAAGATGGAATTTGTCTCAGCAAGCTCTACGGTGTTGCTGTCGGTTAGAAACAGGCGGGAGTTGTTTCTGACAATCTGTAGCAATCCCACATAAGGCATTGTGGTGCGGTATATCCGCCATTTCTTGATTTTCTCTGATGAAACTTCGTTGCGCCAGACATCAAAATATTCATACATTTTGATGACTGATTCCTCGATGTGGTCTTCTACAGGGGTGCCGAGGTGGGGATTCTCTTTTTTCGGATGAAAGACTCTTGTGGTCGCGCCTTTACGGTTGAATTCCGGAATTTTGAAAGTGGCATCTTTTTCTACATTCTGATCCCATTTCCACACATTGGCCATGTTCTTTACCCTTGATGCAAGATAAGTGCCCGCAGTGGCATCCATGTCAAGACCGGCGTCGCTGAAAGCTTTTCTTACAGACCGGGCCGCTTCCCTCATTTTCTCAAATGCTTCGCGAGTTTTCTTTTCGTAGAAGTTGCACAGCTGATGGTAGGTATGAAAAAAGTCAGGATTTTCGGCAAAATACGTATCCAGACTTTCTCGAATCTCCTTGAAATTCTCTTTTGCTAAATTTTTCGAAGCATTGAGTATCTCGCGATATACCCCAAATTTGCTGTTGTTTCTCTGAAAGATGTTCCACCCCTTGCCCAACGAAGCTTTGTTCTCCATCATGGATTCGACCCATGCGGTTCCTTGCGAAGCTTTATTCTCACTGTCTATTTCATCGAGAGTGGTGTCGAGCCCCATCTGAGATATATAGTCGGAGTCGAGTTCAAGCTGATAGGTGTCGTCAAGGTCAGCTTCGTATGCGAATGTGCGGAGCACGGTCTGAAAAAAGGAATCTATCGTAGAGACTTTGAAGTCGCCATAATCTGTGAGCAATACCTTCAAAGCATATTTGCAATGGCCGGCTATTTCCTGAGGCGAACAATTGAATTCTTTTGTGAAATCATGAAGATAGTCTACATCCTTGATTGGAATTTCGGGCGTCCATGTGGCAAGTGCATTTAGCTTCTCCACAATGCGAAGCTTCATTTCGTTGGTTGCCTTGTTGGTGAAAGTTATAGCGAGGATATGTTGCAGTGATTCTCTAAGTCCGCGCACCGGCCGGAGGATGCGGTTGCCATGATCATCCTTGTAAGAAATGAAATATTCTATAAATGTCTTGGCAAGTTTGTAGGTTTTGCCGGACCCGGCTGACGCTCTTTGAAGTTGTAGCACCTGATCTGATTGTTAATGATAAATTCCGTTTCCCGTTTTCATTGTTTTCATCGTTTTCGTAGTTTTTCCGGATGCGATGACAACGATGACAACAGCGACCTATCCTTTCACCTTAAAGCCCATATCTTTAAGAAGGCTGATTGTGTCAGCTTTCCTATCACCTTGTATAAGGATCTCACCGCCACGTGCGCTGCCTCCTGTGCCCATTTTTTTTCGGAGCGTGCGGGCGATTTCGTCAATTTCATTATCAGATATTTCAAATCCTTCTATTATTGTTGCGGTCTTACCGCCACGTCCTTTTTTCTCTATCAGCACGTGGAGGGGCGACGATTGCTTGTTTGATTTTTTGCTTGTCTCCCCGTTGACTGATGAGGTAGGGGTATCCTCTCTTTCAGGAAGCCCGCTCAGTGAGGCAAGTGCATCTTTCCAATCCATCATAAGCAGATAATGAAAATTTA
>CAMWJD010000073.1 GCA_947174515.1 uncultured Porphyromonadaceae bacterium | reverse complement strand
CCACGTCCGCCTGTCGTGTAGCGACCGTGTCCTTCAGCTCCGGGGAATGCAGGGATTGCTTCCTCAGCAAAGAGTGGAGTGCAGAGCGCCATGGCTCCGGCTAATAAAAGAGATTTCTTCATGATGTATGTTTTTGTTTAATTGGTTTAATTGGTTTAATGGTTTGGGGTTTAGAGGGTTTAGAGGGTTTAAGGGGTTTAGAGGGTTTAGAGGGTTTAGGGGGTTAAGATTGATAGATAGTAGTCGTTTTCGGGTTCGTAGCCGGGTTCAAGAAGTTTCTTGATTTCTGCGGCGGTGAAGTCTTTGTCAGAAGCGATTACGATATATCCATCATTCCCGATCCCGTTTTCATCTTTCATGAAACGATATTCCGAGGCGACAGTCACCGTTTTCGGAGCCGCTATTGGATTTTGGGGCAGCAACAGCTGTATGTCGTCCTTATTCTTGCGGTCAATGATATTAAAGAACAGGGGTTCGTGTACGCTGCTCAAGACTACGAAGTTAAACGTGCTGTCGTTTGCGGCCGAAGTGGTTGTGGCGAGCCGTATGTAGTTTTGATGGTCGGCATCCGGCCCGGAAGCATTTCCTATAAGATAAGCGAGATAACTCATGCCGTCGGGGATGGCCACGTCGGGATACGCGATGGCGTCAGTCTCATGTATGGCCATTCCGAGCGCATCATAGCCGGTGCGGTTTTGCCGTCCGTTTTCAGCTACGGCGGCCGCCACTTTCCGGTTTATGTTGCGCGTGATGCTTGCTGCATGATCTTCAGCCTTTTCCATAAGTTTTTTTACGGTCATCTTGCCTGAGTTGACCGAAGAATATATCCTGCGGGTGTCGGAATCAAGGATCTCGATGTTTCCTCCCTCCGGGACAGTCAGCAAGTCGGCGGGCGCCACTACCGCGCGGCGTTCTGCCTTCACCGCCTTGTCGGCCTTGGTTTTGACGGTCACGTTCCCTTTCACCTTATATATAGTGAGGGTGGCGGAGGCGTCGCGGACTCCCGCCGGTATGATAAGTGCCGTCAGGGCCAGTGCCGGAATAAGTAATCGTTTTTTCATATGTTTCTTTTATTGAACAATGCGGCGATCCTGTCGCAAAGTCCTTTTTTTCGAAATAATCCTGTATATACATCGCAAGCGGCTACACCCAATGTGGTAGCCATGATTGCGAAAGCGAAATTCAGGTCAATGTCCAGATGTATGTATGCCATGGTTCCGCCCACTATCATTGCATATAGCATGGCTAATTGCACCACCCTGACAGCCAGGGGCCCCATAGGGCTGTCGTAAAGCCGCATGTTGAGCCAAACCAGGAGGAAGCAGGCGACCGCCGCCACCGCATATGACTCGAAAGGGGATAGCTCCCTTATCCGCTTGCCGGAAAGGATTGTGGCTGCGGTGTAAGCATGAATCAGTAGTCCGGGGGTGAAATTGTCGAGGGGGGTCACGTGCATATCGCCGGCATTATTCATTTTTCCCACCATGACGATTTTCCCTTCCACCAGGTCGGGGCGGTCGATGATTTCATCAGGATCGATTATGTCAAACCTTTTGGATGCGAATCTGATATATTCTTCATCTCCCGGTTTGGAGACGTTGCTATTCGCTTGATATCTGCCGGATTTTGCAGCCAAGGCCGAGGCGAATGCCGGGGTGATGCCTTCTTTTGTAATGAAAGAGCCGGTGAATTGGCGCACGGTGGAACGTTTCTGAGCGTCACCCTGGATATTGACGGCGGCGAACCCTCCTTTCGGTTTTACTATTGAGTCATAATACGACACATGGTGTGTGTGCATCCCGTCAGCGTCAGTCGCTATCCTCACCGGCAGCACAAGATTGCTACATTCCGCCAAAGTCTCGGCCAGCGGGTCATCGTCAGGATTGGAGGGGGGAGCGAAGGCGATATCAAAACCTATGGCCGCGGGATTGCAGTAGTCCAGGTCGTTGAGCAGTCGGGCCATTCTTTTTCGCGTAAAGCCGTCTACCGGGACAATGACGATATCTTCGTCAAGTTCGGCCACAGCCCTGTCATCGGCTACGATAGTGTAGAAATCGCTGAACCGGAAGTCGGCGGCTTTTTCCATGGGGGAGAAGAAAGATACCGACATCAGGTCGTAGACCACCACATGGGAGAAGAGAAGCGTCATTACAGTTATCACCACCGATTGAATCGGCAGCGGCAACTTCATCATGATGTCTGTCAGGCTCTTCATTATCGCGGTAAGAAATGGGGCTCGTATGGCCAAACCTTATTAAGATTGTAAAATTAATAAAAAATCGTCATATTTTACCCTATAAGTTTCCTTTTTTAACAAAATATAACGAATTTCTCGTCATCTATGCGGGTCCCGGTTGAGAGTGTGTTCGCAAAAAATTAAAAAAAAAACTATATTTTTTTTGGAAGTTTTGTGAAGATTCCTTAATTTTGTGTCCCAAACAGTCTGTAAATATATAAAAAATATTATAAAAACGTAATGAAATAGAATCCGATCAGCAGTGATTTTCATATGCTTCTGATTGAAACACAAGAGGATAATAACAACTATCATAAATGTATTATGACCAAAATTAAACTAACATCGAAACGAGAAAAAGGTCAGTCATTGCTCAAGAAGAGCTTCATGACCTTGGTCGCCCTCTTACTGGCGATCCCTGCCTTTGCTCAGACAGTGAATCTGTCGGGGCAGGTCACCGATGAGTCCGGAGAGCCATTGATTGGTGCTACTGTGATGATACAGAACACTAACAACGGCACGGCAACGGACTTCGACGGCAATTATTCAATTCCTAATGCTCCGGCTATGGGAACTATCGTCGTGTCTTATGTGGGATACACCACACAGCGTATTCCCATCAACGGGCAGTTTACCATCAACGTCGTGATGAAAGACGACACACAGAGCCTCGACGAGCTCGTGGTGGTAGGTTACGGCACAATGAAGAAAAACGACGTGACCGGATCTGTAGGCACAGTAGGCACTGAGAAACTCAACGCCAAGGGTGCCGCATCAGTCCTTGAAAACCTTCAGGGTACTGTGCCGGGCGTGAATATCACTAAGTCGTCCGGCCGTACAAACGGCGGCATCGACGTGGAGATCCGCGGTAAGTCATCTATCAATTCAAGTACAAAACCGATGTATGTAGTCGACGGTGTAATCACCGATGACATCGACTTCCTCAATCCGCGTGATATTGAACGTATCGATGTGTTGAAAGATGCTTCTTCTACTGCAATTTATGGTTCTCGTGCCACAGCCGGTGTCGTTATTGTCACCACTAAGGGTGCGTTAGGCGTAAAGAACGAGCAGGCTCCGACTATCAGTTATGACGGTTATTATGGTTGGACAAAGGCAGCTCATCTTCCTAACTTCATGACCCCTCAGGAATTCTACAACTACCGTATCATGATGTGTGGTACTCCTGTCAATTCATTTGCAGGTATCACTCCGACCTTTTCACCGCAGACTACTTTCGGCTATTTCAGATTTGGTACCGGAGGTATTGATTGGGCTCTTTTGAAATCTATTGATAGCGATCCTAATTCTCCGAATATTCTTCAGGAGAGATTGGCGAATGGTGAGTCATATTTTTGGCCTGACTACATATTGCAGACCGGTGTTCAACAGAACCACTATGTATCTGTAAGCGGTGGGTCAAAGAGCACTACTTATAATTTTGGTATCGGTGTAAATGATGAAAAGGGTCTTTATCAGGGTGATAAGTCTACTACTTACAGCTTCAAGGGATCTATGGATGTCCGGATCAATAAGGTTATCAGCGCAGGTTTCAATTTGAATGCCGCTGTAATAGACAACGGATATGCCGATGACAATGCCATATCCAAAGCATGGGTTATGAATCCTTTCATGCGTCCTTATAATGATGAAGGCGAATTGAATATGTATCCCGGAAATAAATCCACGCTCGGCACCAACGAATATCAGTTCTCGGATCAGGTAAGTCCTCTTATGCTTAGACTCAACTCAACAAAAAGCCGTAAGACTTACAGAGTGCTGGGAAATGTGTATTTGAAGCTTGATCTTCTCAAAGGCCTTACGTTTAAATCCACTTTCGCCCCGTCATATTCTGCATATCGCGAAGGGTCATTCTCAGGTTACGAAAATCCTCAGACACCCGGCAAAACTTATGGCGGCGCCGAGGTGTCCACATCTACAGCAACTGTCAATAATAATAGCGGATATAGCTGGATTTGGGATAACATGCTGACTTATAACCGCACATTTGGAGAAGATCACAGTCTTAATGTGATGGGCCTTATCTCTGCTGAAAAGAGTGAGTCTGAAAAGTATCAGATGGTATCTGATGCTGTCCTTGCCAACACCGATTGGTGGAATATGGGAAGTGGCACAATAAACGGTGAAAAATGCACTTCCAGTTATTCTAAAACTACAATGATGTCATACGCATTGCGTGCCAACTATGGCTTTAAGAATAAGTATTTGATTACAGCTACAATGCGTTGGGACGGAAGCTCTAAACTTGCGACAGGCCATGAATGGAGATCTTTCCCCTCGGTGGCTCTCGCATGGGTTTTGACTGAGGAATCATTTATGGAGAAAATCCGCAATACTCTCAATAACCTCAAGCTTCGTTTAAGCTATGGTATAACCGGTAACAATAAGGGTGTGACGGCTTATCAAACTATGGTGGGTCTTAATGCTCCGGTTTACTATCCGTTCTACGGCACCCCATATTCTTCAGGTTTTGCCGCTAATGGAATTGTGGATAAAAATTTGTCATGGGAAATTTCTCATGAGATTAACGTAGGTCTTGATTTCGGGTTGTTCCGTAACCGCATCACCGGTACGGTAGACTGGTATATGAAGAATTCAGATAAACTCTTATATTCGGTCGAGCTCCCTCTTGAAGCAGGTGGCGACAAGATGATGACAAATATCGGTAAGGTAAAGAATACCGGTGTGGAAATCAGCCTCAACACTATCAATGTTGAAACTCGCGATTGGAGTTGGCAGACTACTTTCACTTTTGCTCACAATGTAAATACTGTTAAGCAGATCAACGGTGTTGCCGATGAAATTAACACATCCGGTGCAACCGGCGGCTTGTTTGTAGGATATCCTATAAATAACGTTTATACATATCAGTGGGATGGAATCGTATCAGACAGGAATATGACTGTTCCGGACAATGAGGTGGCTGTAAATCACGGCTTTGTTCCCGGATCTACTGTGCGTGAATGTGATTACTATTATGCATGTTACGATCTGTATGAGGGATGTCCTATCGTAAGGGACGTTAATGGCGACGGCCAGATCGATACGAATGACCGTATCTTAATGAATGGCGAACCCAAATGGACCGGCAGCTTGACATCCAACCTTTCTTATAAGCTTCCGAAAAAAGGTGGTATGCTTGATTTCTCATTCACCATCTATTCCCGTCAGGGAGGAAAGACATTCTCACCGTTTATGGCAACCGACCTGTTTAAGATTGGTGATCGCGGTTGGCAAAAGATTATGGTGGATTATTATCTTCCGGCCGGTACCCTAATCTCTGCTGATGGTATGAATTTTGATGGTACGCTCATCAATCCAGTATATCAGACAGAAACTCATTACGGCTCCTGGCCTCATTTCAATGCCGGAACGAATAGCGGTGCAGGCAGTCAGGCAAGTCCTAAGGACTACTGGAGTCTTTCTAAGCAGGTCGTTGATGCTTCTTTCGTAAAGGTTAAGAATATATCTCTCGGATATACATTCGATAGGGATATTCTAAAGCACATAGGATGTAAGGAAGCTCGCATCTACGTCAATATCACCAATCCATTTGTATTCACCAAGTACATGGGCTTTGATCCTGAATGGGCCAACGCGGCCGCTAAGAATGACGGTCCGAGCACAATCAGTTATCAGATAGGTGCAAGCATTAAGTTCTAAATAACATTTAATGAATATGAAAATTAATAAATATATTGCTATATTTGGCCTGTGTGCTCTTCCGCTCGTAGGGTGCAGTGATTTCCTTGAGAAGGATAATAAGTCGCAGGCTAATACAGACGGCAACAAATATTTGTCAGAGCATCCGGAGGCTCTTCGGGCTACTGTCTTCAATTCTTTGAGATCCAATCTTCTGAATATTGATATGCAGGATTTGGCCACCGACCTTTTTACATGCCCTCGTAAGGCCGATGATGGTCCGTTTGCATTATATACAATTGCAGTTGATAACTCCACGGTAACTTCTTTTTATAAAAATAACTGCAATTCAATCAACCTTGCCAATGGAATGATTCAGTTTGCAGGCGAGAACTCAGATTTGGGTTATCAAGGTCGCTTTGTAAGGGATTTCTGCTATTATTATCAGACTCAGCAATTCGGTTCTGTGCCTTATGTCACTCATTATGTAGAGGATTCGAGCCGTGATTATCCCAAGACTCCTCTTAATGAGCTCTATGCCGCGTTAGTAAGTGACTTGACTGATCTCTACAATAATTCAACACTGCCGGCTACCGACCGCAATGGCGAAATCAGCAAGCAGGCTGTGGCAGCACTTTGTGCAAAGATCTGTCTTGCTGCAGGATGGGATCTTGAAACCTCCCTTACTGATGCTGAAAAAGGTACTTATACAGTGAACAGTACTGAATATTTCAATCAGGCTGCCCAATGGGCTGAAAAGGCAATCAACGGAGCCCGTCTGACTATGCCGTTTGAAGACAAATGGTCACCGTTCCATGAAGGTAATGATGAAGTGATATGGTCTAACCAGTATCGCCGCGACGGTTATCCCGGCGATGTCAGCACCGGTGGTCATAGCTTGCAGAATAATTATTGTGCATTCTATGGAAACATAAACCAGTCCGGTCTGAAGGGTGATAAAGATGGTGGCTCAAACATGTACAACACGAAAGTTGTCAGACTCTTCAATGAGGGAGACACCCGCTTTGATGGCACCTTTATGACAATCATGTATAATGCTGAGAAAAAAGATGACATTGCGGAATGGGGTACGCAAGGATATTATGCTTATTATAATGTGCCGGCAGCCGAATTGGCTACTCAGCCAATCGCTTATAAGTTCTTCCCATGGTACACTACTGAAGAAGAAGTGGAAGCTTATCTTGCCCAGCATAAGTCTCAGACAGTTCAATTTGTAGCGAATACTCATGGTATAAATAGTCCGATGGCTGTGATTCTGGATACGGAAGGTGTAACTCAATTTAAATTCCAACCGGACAAAAGCTATACTAAGGATATAGTGTCTTATGAACTTTATTCCAAGGGTACTAACAACGGTATGATGGTTAAGAAGTTTGATGATCCGCAGTCTATTCAATCCACGAGTGGCAATGACTATCGCAATGTCGTGATTTTCCATCTCAGTGAAATGTATCTTGTAGCCGCTGAGGCATACATGATGGCCGGTAAGGATACCGAGTCACTTGCTAAGCTGAATGAGGTGCGCCGTCGTGCCGGAGCTCAAGAACTTTCATCATTCGATTCTTATCCGGCAATGGTGCAATATGAAATTCCTTATACATTTGGCGACATCACCAAGTTGGACTGTATTCTTGACGAATATGCCCGTGAGATGTATGCTGAGCGCACCCGTTGGTATGACCTTCGTCGCACTCGCCAGTTGGTAAGATATAACATTGCATTCTCTCGCGAAATAAGAAGTGCAGAGCAGATGTCTAACGGTAGAGGTGAAATCAAATGGTATCGTCCGATTCCGTTGGCTGAAATCAGCAATAACATTTCAATGACTGATGCAGATCAGAATCCGGGATATTAATATTGATACAGAGATAAATATGAAAAATATTATAAAAGCGATTTTCGTAGCTGTCGCTATGACTTTTAGTCTCTCTTCATGTAGAGATAATGCAAGTGAACCTGATCACGGTCCGGTGACACATCCGCAGGAAGAAGCGAAAGGCACTTATGAGGGTGAGTGGTCAAAGACCGAAAATGGTAATGAAGTTGGAACATCTATGGGAACGTTGGTGTTATCTCCATCGGATGTCAATTATGTCGCTAATTTGGCTGCGTCTTGCCCTGCATTGAGTTTGGACATGAGCTTTCCGGCTAATATTTTCCCCGGTGGAGAAGGCTACAGATTCTACAATACCGAAGCCGGAGCGGGCGGAAATAATATCGGAAGTGAACAAGGTGGATATTGTATGGGAGCTATCAAAAAGAGCGACAACAGTATTTCAGTCACTATCAAATATACGTTTAATGTAACTAAGCTGAAAAAGCAAACTGACGTCTACACTTTTGTAGGCACAAAAAAATAACAATATGAGGGGAAGCCGGTCTTCCTATCGGCTTCCCCAAACCAATACATTTTATCAACTTTCTAATTAATTTAAAAAATGAAGAAAATTTTACTTAGTGCTGCATTGGTGGCTTTTGCTGCTGCTGCAAATGCCGGAGTTGAGGTTGGTTTCCTCGATTCAGAAGCTCTTGGGCTTGCAAACAAACCGACTTTGGACGACATGACTTTGCTGTCTGAAACAGAAAACGTGTCAATGTACTTTCTCAATGGACAGGAAGTTTCTGCACAGAATCCTGATTTTCAAGGATTTAAGTATGTTGTTGTAAATGGCGAGGCTATCAAATTGGTGCAAGGTATCGGTGGTACTTCAAACGGTACAGGTGATATCAGTGGTCCTACAGGTGGCTGTATATATCGTCTTGACGTGAAGAAAGACGGATGGATGATCGTACTCAGCAAGATTTCGTCTAACAAGAATTTCTATGCGTTCATGGGTCTTCCCGGCGAAGCTCCGGATGCAGTTGCTTACACATTAGGTATGGATCTCCAGAGCAGTGATTATCCTGAGATCCCGGAGATCAAATACAGCCTTCCCGCCGGTGAGTACGGTTTGCTCAATGCAGAGGCTGCTGATATCGACAAATATACTTTTGGTGGCAATACTATCGCATGGCCTATCAAGATCGCTACTGAGAACAATGATGCAGCTAGTGCAGGCAACGGTACAGGTGCAATGGTATTCCCGGTATATGCTGAAGGTGCAACCTACTGCGTATTGGCTACAGGCTCCAAGATGAACACTTGTGGCTTCGTATTCGTTGACAGCGACCCGGCAGGGGAAGCTCCTAATGTGGCTCTTTATTGTCCTGCATCTGATGGCGAGACCCCAAGAGCTGAAAAAGTGGTTGTCGTAACAGGTACTGCTCCTGATCTCAGCGGTGTAAGCGCAGTTGAAGCTGCAAATGAAGATGCTCCTGTCTACAACCTTATGGGTGTTCGCGTAAATGCTGACGCTAAGGGCCTTCTCATCCAGAACGGCAAGAAGTTCATCCGCAAGTAATCTCTTTAATTCATAATGCGCGATCGAGCAGCTATGCTCGCATCAGTGCGCTATAGGATTAAGACAGTAAAATCCAAGGCGACTTCCATTCGGAAGCCGCCTTTATTGTATTGTCAGGGAATCCCGGCTGTCCTTTTTATTTGGATTATATAGGATATTTGATTATCTTTGTGAAAACTTTGAGATTAGGGATGAAGAATAAAATTACGTCGTTAATTATTTTACTTTCTTTCTTTGTTGCCGGACTTGCGGAGGCTTCCGAGAAGCCCTGGAGTCACGGCGACCTGCGTGTGTCTGACAACGGCCTCTATCTTCAGCATGAGGATGGCACGCCGTTTTTCTGGCTCGCCGACACCGGCTGGCTGCTGCCTCAACGCCTTGACCGCGATGAGGCGCGGCATTATCTTGAGAAAACCGCCGCTGATGGTTTCAATGTGGTGCAGATACAGGTGCTCGACGGAGTCTCTTCATTCAACCGCTACGGGAGTATCTCGCATCCCGACGGATGGAACCTTGATGCGGCATCAAAGGCCGGGGAATATGGCTATTGGGAACACCTGGACCATATCATCGACACAGCGGAGCGAAACGGGATTTATATAGGGATGGTGTGTATCTGGGGCGGTCTTGTGAAAGCCGGGCTGATGGATGAAGCGGAAGCGCGGACATACGGTGAATTTTTGGCAAAGCGCTATGGCAACCGCAGGAATATCATCTGGATCATCGGCGGTGACATACAAGGTGACATCAAGACATCTGTGTGGGATGCTCTTGCGCGAGCCATCAAAGCCAATGATCCCATACATCTGATGACCTTCCATCCTCGCGGACGCACCACCTCCGCCCGATGGTTTAACGACCGTGAATGGCTTGACTTCAACATGTTTCAGAGCGGACACAGGCGATATGATCAAAGGATGGGAAACAAAGACTATCCAATTCCTGACGGAACGGAAGAAGACAGCTGGATGTATGTCGACTCCGTGCGGAAGCATTTGCCGGTGAAGCCGGTGCTTGACGGCGAACCGAGCTACGAGAATATTCCGCAGGGACTTCACGAAGCTGACGAACCGCTGTGGAATGATAAAGACGTGCGTCGCTATGCCTATTGGTCGGTGTTCGGTGGCTCGTGCGGTCACACCTACGGACATAACAACGTCATGCAGTTCATCCGTCCCGGACTGCCGGGGGCATATTTTGCCGATGGCGTGGAAAAACCATGGTATTTGGCGATCGACGATCCCGGAAGAAAACAGATGAAATATTTGAAACGCCTGATGCTGACGTTCCCCTATTTCGAGAGGGTGGCAGACAAAAGCCTCATCATCGACAATGGCGAGAGATACGAGCGTATACTGGCCACTCGCGGAGGCGACTACATCCTTGCATATAATCATACCGGACGGAAGATGAAGATGGATCTGAGCAAGATATCGGGAAAGGAAAAGAATATATGGACGATGGATCCCGCAGACGGCTCTTTGACGTATGTCGGAAAGACGGGCGACAAGGTATTTCGCTTTACTCCTGAGCCTGGAAAAGACATAGTGCTGATAGCGGTAGATGCAACGCGCAGTTACCTCACTCCGGAGATGAGGGAGGTGCCGGAAGGAAGAGGAAGCCTGCCTGACGCTAAAGATTTGACAGAATAACCTTTTAACCTTTAACCCTTAAGTTGAGCTTGCGAAACTTAAATTAATAATCTGATGAAAATACTGATATTAGGAGCCGGCAAGATGGGCTCTTTCTTCTGTGATCTGCTGAGTTTTGACCATGAAGTGGCCATATACGACCCCAACCCCGAGCATCTGAAATTCACATTCAATGTGCGGCGCTTCATGAAGCCGGAGGAGGCCAAGGATTTTGAACCGGAATTAGTGATAAACGCGGCCACGGTGAAATACACGATAGAGGCATTTGAGAAGATACTTCCCTACATACCGGAAACGGCCATTCTGAGCGATATCGCAAGTGTGAAGACAGGATTGCCGGAGTTTTATGCCGGGAAGGGTTTCCGGTTTGTGTCCACTCACCCTATGTTTGGTCCGACATTCGCCTCTCTCAGCAATCTTGCCAATGAGAATGCAATCATCATCAAGGAAGGAGACGAAGAGGGACGCGAGTTTTTCCGCGAGCTCTACAAGAAACTGAGGCTGCATATCGAAGACTATACATTTGCCGAGCATGACGAGACGATAGCATATTCACTGTCGATACCATTTACATCGACCCTCGTGTTCGGAAGTGTGATGAAGCATCAGGATGCGCCGGGCACTACTTTCAAGCGCCATATGGCGATAGCCCACGGCCTGATGGGAGAAGATGATTTTCTTCTGACCGAAATCCTTTTCAATCCCCACACTTCAGGTCAGCTTGAAAGGATACAGGAGAACCTTACAGAGCTGAAGGAGATAATTGACCGTCATGATTCGGTGGCAATGAAGGGATTCCTTGACAAAGTACGGAAAAATCTTGAATAAAATCGGTATGCTGATCGGGATATGCGGGGGAATAGGGAGCGGCAAGTCAGTAGTGAGCCGGATTCTACGGCTCAGGGGAGAGTCTGTCTATGACTGCGACCTTGAGGCGAAACGAATAATGGACACGTCTCCGGCGGTGCTTGCATCGCTGCATGAGCGCTACGGAGATGCGGTGTGTCCGGCCGGAGGCCCTATATGCCGCCCTGAGCTTGCCCGTCGTGTGTTCGACAGCGACGAGGAGAGACTTTGGCTCAATTCGCTTGTCCATCAGT